>DATLGH010000004.1 GCA_035540635.1 Egibacteraceae bacterium
GGCATGCCCGGCGACGTGAACGGGGCGCTGTTCCGCTACAACCGCGACGTGCGCTACGTCGACGCCGTCCGCACGTACGCCGAGCAGATGCAGGCCGACCCGCGCGCCTTCTACGGCTACTACCACTGGCAGGTGTACTTCAACACCCGCGCGGACAACGTCTGGCTCGCCCCCGGCTACGACGCCCTCGGGGGCTGACCCGGGGGCCCCGCCGGTGTGTGTCCTGGCGCACCGGAGCGGTGCGTGAGCGTCCACGGCGGTCGCGCGAGGGGGTGAGCGGCTGTCGTTGGGTGGCCGACACCTGGTGGTGGGCGAGGGGGGACTTGAACCCCCACCTCCCGAAGGAGACAGACACCTGAAGCCTGCGCGTCTACCGAATTCCGCCACTCGCCCGGGCGGCAACGCGGAAGCGAACCCCGCGCGCGAAGGGCAAGCGTAGCATCGGGCGGGGGGTGGGGCGACCGCGGCCCGGACGGACAGGGTGCTGCCACGCAGCCGTGGTGGGACATCGCCTCTAGACTCTCTCAGCAGGCATGGGCATACTGCGCGACTTCGAGAACCGCCTCGAGGGGGCCGTCGAGGGTTTCTTCGCGCGTGCCTTCCGCTCGGGCCTGCAGCCAGTGGAGCTCGCGAAGGCCGTGCAGCGCTACGCCGGCAACTACCAGCAGGTCGGCGTGTCGGGCGTGATCGTGCCGAACGTCTACCGCTTCGAGCTCTCCCCGGAGGACCTCGAGCGCTTCGAGGGCTTCTCCGGCTCGCTCGAGCGTGAGCTCGCCGACGTCGTGCGGCGCACCGCCGGGGAGCGGGGCTGGCGCCTCGAGGGCGCCCCCCGCATCGAGCTCGTCGCCGACGACGCGGTGCGCGTCGGCACGTACGAGCTGCGGGGCAAAGTCGAGGCCGACCCAGAGCCCAAGCCGCGGCCCACGCCGGCGGCGGCGAGCGGCGCGTCCGGCTCCACGCGGGTGCTGCCGACGCCGTCCTCGTCGACCGGCACGGCCCGCCTGCGGGCCGCCGACGGCACTTGCTACACCCTGACGCCCAACGCAACGGTGGGTCGTCTGCCGAGCTGCGACATCGTGCTCGACGACCCGTCGGTGTCGCGCCGGCACGCCCGCGTCGCCCGCGGCGACGGGCGGTGGACGGTCGAGGATCTCGGGTCGACGAACGGCCTGCACGTCAACGGCAAGGCCGTCGGCCGCGCGCAGCTGCAGGACGGCGACCGGGTCGAGTTCGGCGGCGTGGCCCTCACCTTCACGCTGGAGGCGTGAGCGGATGGCCCCGATCGCCCTGGCGCTGCTGCAGCTGGCCTTCCTCCTGCTGCTCTACCTCTTCGTGTGGTGGGCCGCCCGGGCGATCCTCCGCGACCTGCGCGGCGACCCGACCCGCGCCGTCGCTGCCGCGCCGGCTGCCCGTGCGCCGGCGCCCCGGACCCCCGCGGGCCCGCCGCCGAGCGCGCGCACGCTCCACGGCACGCCCCGCGAGCTCGTCGTGCACGCGCCCGGCGGGCGCCCCCGCGTGCTGCGCCTCGACGGCGGGGAGGTGACGTTCGGACGCAGCGAGCGGTCCACGGTCCCCCTCGGGGACTCCTACGCGAGCGACCGCCACGCCCGCGTCTACCGGGACGGTGGGCAGTGGCTCGTCGCCGACCTCGGCTCCACGAACGGCACCTACCTGAACAAGGCGCGGATCCAGGCCCCGACCCCGATCGGCCCCGGCGACCAGCTCGCCATCGGCAAGACCGTCGTGGAGGTCCGCAAGTGACGGCCGGGGCTCAGCGGCACGCCGCGGGCGGCGCCGGGAGGTGCGCGCAGTGGACGTGAGGGCGTACGCCGGATCCGACGTCGGGCGCGTCCGGGAGGGCAACGAGGACAGCGCATTCGCCGGGCGCACGGCGTTCGCGGTCGCCGACGGGATGGGCGGCCACGTCGCCGGCGAGGTGGCCAGCGAGACCGCCCTGCAGCCGATCCGCGAGCTCGACACGATCACCTTCCGCAACGACAAGGCCGCCCGCCAGGCACTTGTCGACGCGATCGCCACCGCCAACCGCACCGTGGTCGAGAAGGCCGGCTCCGACCCCGCCTTCCGTGGCATGGGCACGACCCTCACCGCCGCGGTCGTGCGCGACGGCAAGCTCCACGTCGCCCACGTCGGCGACAGCCGGGCGTACCTGCTGCGCCGCAACGGCGAGCTCACTCAGCTCACCACCGACCACACGCTCGTCGAGCAGCTCATCCGCGAGGGCCGCCTGTCGCGCGAGGAGGCCGCGACCCACCCGCAGCGCAGCGTCATCACCCGCGCCATCGGCATCGAGGACGACGTGCAGGTCGACGCGCTGCCGTCCCTTTCCCTGCAGCCCGGCGACCAGGTGCTGCTCTGCTCCGACGGGCTCACCGGGCCGGTTTCCGACGCGGAGATCACCCGCGTGCTCATGACCGTCGCCGACGGCGACGCGGCCTGCCAGGCCCTGATCGACGCGGCGAACGCCGCGGGCGGGCCGGACAACATCACCGTGGTCCTCCTTCGGGTCGAGGGCCCCGCGAGCCGCGACGCCGCAGCGCCCGCCCCCGAGGAGACCGTCGAGGCCTCGACACCGACCGAGCAGTTCACCCGGGTGACCGGCGCCGCCGTCCCCGCCGCGGCCCCGTCGGGCGAGCAGGAGATCACCCGAATCCGCACGCGCCAGGAGTCCGGTCGGGACTGGGCCACCTCGATGCGCGACTACGGCGCCCAGCAGGGGGCCGACCGCCGGTCGGTGCGCGGGTCCGACGGCGGGCGGCGTGGCTTGCGCATCCTCGCCGGCATGCTCGGGGTACTCGTCATCGGCGGCCTGCTCGCCGGCGGCGCCGTCCTCCTGCTGTCGCGGGCCTGGTTCGTCGGTGACGACGGCGGCAACGTGGCGGTCTTCCGCGGCCTGCCGTCGGAGGTCGCGGGTGTCAGCCTGGCACGGGTGGAGACAAGCACCGACATCCCGCTCGACGACCTGACCCCGCGCCGCGCCGAGCGCATCCGCCAGGGCGTCACCTTCGGTTCCGAGGCCGAGGCCCGCAGCTTCCTCGAGGCGCTGCGCGACGAGCTCGCCGAGGACGACAAGGACGCCGGCGACGCCGAGCAGCCCGCGCCCACAGCGCCGGACCCCGCGGCCCCGAGCCCGCCGGCCGACCCGGGCGCGCCTCCCGCACCCACCCCGCCCACGCCGTGAGCGCCGGCACCCTCGACGCCCAGCTCGCCTCCACGAACCGGCGGCGCGCCAACACCGAGCTCGCCCTGCTCGTCCTCGCGCTCGTGACCGTTCTCGTCGCGTACGCGCTCGTCGGCCTGGCGCAGTCCGGGGTACTGCCCTCGGGCCTCATCGCCTACGGGGGAGCGCTCGCGGCGCTCGCGGCCGCCGGCCACCTCGTCAGCCGCCGCCTCGCCCCTGGGGGCGACCCGCTGCTGCTGCCCGTGGCGTTCCTGCTCAACGGCCTCGGCCTCGTCATGGTCCGCCGGATCGACTTCGCGAGCGCCGCAGGCGCGAACCCGACGAACCTCGCGCCCGCCCAGACCGCCTGGACGGTCATCGCGATCGCCGCCTTCTGCGCGACGCTGCTCGTCCTCAGCGACCACCGGGTCCTGGACCGCTACCGCTACCTCGTCGGCATCGGCTCGCTCGTCCTGCTCTCCCTGCCGACGCTCCTACCCGAGCCGATTGGGCGGACGATCAACGGCGCGACCCTCTGGCTGAACTTCGGTGTGTTCTCGATCCAACCGGCGGAGTTCGCCAAGCTCGGCCTCGTCGTGTTCTTCGCGAGCTACCTCGCCGAGAAGCGCCAGCTGCTCGCCGTCGCGACGAACCGGGTCGGCCCCCTGATGGTGCCCCCGGCGCGCGCCTTCGGGCCCGTGCTCGTCGCCTGGGGGCTGTCGCTCGGGATCCTCGTCCTGCAGAACGACTTCGGCCTGTCGCTGCTGTTCTTCGGGGTCTTCGCCGTACTGCTCTACGTCGCCACGACCCGCGTCGCGTACGTCGCGATCGCCGGCGCGCTGTTCGCCGGCGGCGCCTACGTCGCCTACACGCTGTTCAGCCACGTGCAGGTGCGCATCGCCGTGTGGCTCGACCCCTGGTCGGTGTACGAGACCGGTGGCTTCCAGATCGCCCAGTCGCTGTTCGCGCTCGCGACCGGCGGGATCACCGGCGTCGGGCTCGGCCAGGGCCACCCCGACTTCATCCCGTTCGTGCAGACCGACTTCATCTTCGCCGCGTTCGGCGAGGAGCTCGGCCTCCTCGGCACGACGGCCCTGCTGCTCTGCTACTTCATCCTCGTCGGCCGGGGCTTCGCCGTCGCGATGCGCAGCCGCGACGACTTCGGCACGCTGCTCGCGGCGGGGCTCACCGTGATCTTCGCGCTGCAGACGTTCGTCATCGTCGGCGGGGTCACCCGGCTCATCCCGCTGTCGGGCCTGACCCTGCCGTTCGTGAGCTACGGCGGGTCGTCGCTCCTCGCCAACTACGTCCTCGTCGCCCTCCTGCTGCGGGTGAGCGCCGCGGCGACGGTCGAGTCCGCGCGCGCGGGAGCCGCCGCGTGAGCGCGTCGGTGCGGCGCGTCGCCGTCACGCTCCTCGCCCTGTTCGGCGCGCTGTTCGTCAACCTCAACTACCTCCAGGTCATCCGCGCGGAGTCCCTCGCCGAGGACACCCGCAACACCCGCCGGATCATCGCCGAGTACGACGTGCGGCGCGGGTCGATCATCGCCGCCGACGGCCAGACCGAGCTCGCGCGCGTCGAGGACACCGGGGGGCGCCTGCGGTTCCAGCGCATCTACGACCACGGCGAGCTGTTCGCCCACGTCACCGGCCACCACTCGTTCGTCTACGGGCGCACCCAGGTCGAGCAGGCCTACAACGAGTTCCTCGCCGGCGGCGCCCCCGAGGCGTTCGCCCGCAACATGACCGACCTGCTCGCCGGCCGTGAGCGCACCGGCGAGGACGTCGTGACGACCGTGCGCCCCTCCGTGCAGGCGGCGGCACGCGACGCCCTCGGCGGCCAGCACGGGGCGGTCATCGCCCTCGAGCCGTCGACGGGGGCGGTCCTCGCGATGTGGTCGAACCCGACCTACGACCCCAACGGCATGGCCGGCCACGAGGGCCCCGCGGTGCGCGCATACGCCGAGGCGCTCCGGGCCGACGAGTCCGAGCCGCTGCGCAACCGCGCCATGCAGCAGCGCTACAACCCCGGGTCGACCTTCAAGATCGTCACCGCCGCGGCGGCGCTGGCCGCGGGTAGGAGCCCCGAGGCGACGTTCCCCGACCCGGTGCGCCAGCCGCTGCCCCAGACCACCGCGACGATCGGCAACTTCGGCGGCGGCCCGTGCGCCGGCGGCGGGTCGATCACCTTCCGCCAGGCGATGGTCGTGTCATGCAACACGACGTTCGCCCAGCTCGGCCTCGAGGTCGGGGCGGAGGGGCTCGTCGCGCAGGCCGAGCGCTTCGGCCTCAACACCGAGCTCGACCTGCCGCTGCCGACGGTCCCGAGCGTCCTGCCCGAGGAGGGCCTCGACCCGCCGGCCACCGCGCAGAGCGCCATCGGCCAGCGCGACGTGCAGGTCACGCCGCTGCAGATGGCGATGATCACCGCCGCGATCGGCAACGGCGGCGTGCTCATGACGCCCCGCATCGTCGATCGGGTGGAGGAGTTCGGCACGGGCGAGGTCGTCCGGCAGTTCCCGCCCGAGCCGCTCGTCCTGCCGGGCCGTCCCGACGCCCAGGCGGTCCGCCCGGAGCATGCCGCCGCGCTGCGCGACATGATGGAGGGGGTAGTTGCGCAGGGCACCGGGCGGGCAGCGGCCATCCCCGGGGTGTCGGTCGCAGGAAAGACCGGTACCGCGCAGGCCGCAGGGCCCCCGACCGTGTGGTTCGTAGGGCTCGCCCCGGCGAACAACCCGCAGGTTGCGGTCGCGGTGGTGGTCGAACGTGGCGGCGCCGTGGGCACGGGCGCCACCGGTGGAGGGGTGGCGGCACCCATCGCCCGGGCGGTCATGCAGGCCGCTCTCGGCGACGAGCCGACGGTTCCCGCCACGCCGCAACCGTCCGCCCCCGAGGGCTAGAGGGACAAGAGGGCTATGAGCGACGAGACGACTCCCCTGACGGGAGGTAACCGCCGGACGATCAACGGGCGCTACTTGCTGCGCGGGCTGCTCGGTCAGGGCGGGATGGCCGACGTGGAGCTCGCGCACGACGAGATCCTCGACCGGCAGGTGGCGGTGAAGATCCTCCACAACCGCTACACCGACGATCCCTCCTTCGTCGACCGCTTCCGCCGTGAGGCGCGCGCGTCGGCGAGCATGAGCCACCCGAACGTCGTCGGTGTGTACGACACCGGAGAGGACGACGGGCGGCCCTACATCGTCATGGAGTACGTCGCGGGCCAGAGCCTGCGCGACGTCCTGCGGCGCAAGCGCCTCACGCCCGAGCGGGCCGCGGAGATCGCACGGGACGCCGCGCGTGCCCTGCACTACGCGCACGAGCGCGGCCTCGTCCACCGCGACGTGAAGCCCGGCAACATCATGGTGTCCGAGGAAGGCCAGGTGAAGGTCACCGACTTCGGCATCGCGCGGGCGATGAGCGCCGAGACCGTGACGCAGACCGCCGCGGTGCTCGGCACCGCCGCCTACATCGCCCCCGAGCAGGCGCAGGGCGAGCGCGTCGACCGGCGCACCGACGTGTACGCCCTCGGCTGCGTCCTCTACGAGATGCTCACCGGCCGCCAGCCCTTCAGTGGCGACTCCGCGGTCACGCTCGCCTACAAGCACGTCTCCGAGCCGCCGGTGCCGCCGAGCGAGCTGCGGGCGGAGATCTCCCCCGAGCTCGAGGCCGTCGTGCTGAAGGCGATGGCCAAGCGCCCCGACGACCGCTACCAGACAGCCGACGAGATGGCCGAGGACCTCGAGCGGGCGGTCGCCGGCATGGGCGTCACCGCGCCGCTCGCGGGCACCGCGGCGTTCCCCGCCACCCAGGCGCTGCCGCGGGCCGAGCAGACGATCGTGGCCGAGCGGGCCTACTACGCCGACGAGCAGCCCGTCGTGGAGGAGCGGCGCAGCCCGGTGGGTCCCATCCTGCTCGTCCTGCTCCTGCTCGCCGTGCTGGGCCTCGCGGCGTTCCTTCTCGCCGACGTCTTCCGCACCGATCCCGTGGCCGAGGTCGCCGTGCCCGACGTGACCGGCCAGGACATCAGCGCCGCGCAGGCGGCGCTCCAGGCGGAAGGCTTCCAGACGGTCCTCGAGGCCGAGGAGAACGCCGACGTCCCGGAGAACACCGTCATCCGCACCGACCCGCCGGCGGGTGCGATGGTCGACGAGGGCAGCACGGTCACGATCTTCTACAGCGAGGGCCCGCCCCTCGTCGACGTACCCGACCTCGCGGGGGTGTCCGAGGACGAGGCGCGCCGCCGGCTCACGGACCTGCGCTTCACCGTCGGAGCGCGCGAGACGGAGGCGAGCGAGGAGCACGCCGAGGGCCAGGTCATCCGCACCGACCCGCCGGCGGGCGACTCGGTGCCCACCGGCACGGAGGTCGCGCTCGTGGTGTCCTCCGGGCCACCGCCGCTGACCCTGCCGGGGGTAATCGACCTCACCGAGCGCGACGCGGTGAACGAGCTCACCACCTTCTGCGGCCGGCCGCCGTGCGTGGAGATCGACGTCCGCAGAGAATTCCACGGCCGCGTCCAGGAGGGCCGCGTCATCGACCAGGGCCCGCGGCCCGGCACCGAGGTCCCCCGCGGGGCGCCCGTCACGATCATCGTGTCGCAGGGTCCGGAGGAAGAGCCGACGACGACGACCACGACGGCGGCCCCGTCGCCCGATCCCACGCCGATCCCGCCGCCGACGACCGTCCCCGAGCCCATCAACTCCCCGAGCCCCGCACCCACGGGACCCCCCGGAGACAACAGCAACGGCGGGACCCCGCCGAACCCGTAGGGTGGCCGGCTCGCGCCTTGGTCAGGCGTCGAGCGCGCCGAGGAGAGCGTCGGCCGCGGCGAGGCCGGACAGGCCCGCCCCCTCGACGGTCGGACCGACGAGCTCGCCGACGAAGGCGTCGCCGGCGAGCACCACCCGCCCGTCGGCGGCGGGCAGGGCCATGGTCGGCTCGTCGAGCTGCGTGGTGGGGCGGGCGTGCCGCCATCGCTCGACGTGCACCGCCGTCGGCGTCGCGTCGCCCAGCCAGCCCGCGACCTCGGCGAGCAGCGCCTCGGTGATCTCCTCGTCACCGGCCCCCTCGTGCGCGGCGCTCCAGTCCGCGGCGGCGTGCACGGTCAGCGACGGCTCGGCCGACGCGCCCTTCGCGACGTTGTCCGCGAGCCACGCCACCGCTCCGTCGGCGAACTGCACCCCCCCGGGTTCGGGCACGGCCGACGGACCGTCGAGGGCGGCGAGCAGGGCGATGCACGGCGCGTAGGCGATGGCGCGCAGGCCCTCGGGGACGGCGAGGTCGCCCGCGTCGAGCAGGGCGAGCGCGGCGGGCAGCGGCGGCGTGACGACCACCCCGTCGGCTTCCCACGCCGTCGTGGCCTCGTCCAGCACCCTCACCTGGGCGCCCGGCCGGCTCACCGCCCGGACGCGCACGCCCGTGCGCACGTCGAGCCCCTTGGCAAGGTGGTCGACGAGGGTCGCCATGCCCCCCGCCACGGAGTAGCGGGGGTTCACGTCGTCGACGTGGCGTGCGGCTTCGGGACCGTCCACGGCGGTGGTCGTCCGGACCCAGCCGTGGGCCCAGACCCGGACCGGCACGCCCGCGTACCGCCACGCCGCGAGCAGGCCGACGAACGGGGCACGCCGGGCGGTGAAGAACTGTGCACCGGAATCCGCCGCGGCGCCGCCGACCGTGCGGGTGGCAAGCCGCCCGCCGGGGTGTGACGCGTCGTCGAGCACCGTCACGTCCGCGCCGGCGTCGGCCAGCCGCCGCGCCGCGACGAGCCCCGCGACGCCTGCGCCGACGACGAGTGCGCGGGGACCCCCCTGCGCGCTCACAGGCGCGGGACCGTGGCGACGACCGTGCGCCCGGCGACGGCACGCGCGAGCCGGGACGCGTTCTGGCCGAGACCGGCCCGCGTCGGTGGGGTTCCGATGATCACGATGTCTCCCTCCTCGGTGTGTGAGCGCAGCGCGATGGCGGGTTTGCGCGCATCGCAGATGATCTCCGACTTTCGGACGCTTGCCACCATGTCCCCCAGGCGCGCGTCGTCGACCTCGGTGACGACCTTGAGCGGCACGTCGGCCTGCCGGGCGACACGGGTGGCGACCGCGACGGCGAGGTCGAGGGAGATCGCGCCGGCCGGGTCGAGGTCGCCGGCGGTGAGCGACAGCACGACGCGGCGGATGTCCTTGTCCGTGCCCGGCCGGCACACCATGACCGGCACCGGCACGTGCTCGAGGATCGCGTCGATCACCCCGCCGAAGAAGTTCTCGCGCGCGTTCGCATAGCCCTTCCAGCCGATGAGCACGCTCGTTGCGCCACCCTCCACGACGGTGTGGAGGACCCCGGCGGTGGGCGAGGCGTCGATGCGCACGAGCGAGCGGGCCTCCGCACCGTGGCGCAGCGCAACCTGCTCGGCCTCGGCGGTGACCGCCTTGTGCTCGTCGACCTGCTCCCGGCTCGCGTCGAAGCCGAGGATGTTCACGGGGAACACCGACCCTGAGTCCGAGGCGGCGACGAGCGCGGCGACCTTGACGAGTGGCTCGGCGGTGCGGGGGTTCGCGACGGGCACGACCACCGCCTCGCCGAGCGTCACCGGTCGGCGCTCGGGGCGCTTCACGCGCGGGGCGCTGCGGCTCGTGAGCTGCGTGGCGATGAGGCAGGTCGCGAGGATGACGACCACGACGGCGTTGACCACCTCCTCGTCGACGAGGCCGAGGTCGAGACCGACGATGATCGCGGCGAGCGCTCCGGCCGCCTGCGCGCCCGACAGCCCGGTCATGACCCCGAGCTCGGCCCGGCTGAACCTGAGGATGCGCATCGCCGGGAGGGCCGCGAGCCACTTGCCGCCGAGCGCTGCGACGGTCAGCCCGACGGCGAGCACCAACGACCGCGAGTCGGTGAGCAGGACCACCGGGTCGATGAGCATGCCGGTCGATATGAGGAACAGCGGGATGAGCAGGCTCGCGCCGAGGAACTGCAGGCGCTCCATGAGGACGCTGCCGTCGGGCACGAAGCGGTTGAGGGCGAGGCCGGCGAGGAAGGCCCCGACGATCGCCTCGATGCCGGCCATGTCGGCCAGCGCCGCCACGCCGAACACCGCGACGAGCACGAACGTGAAACGCACGGTGCGGTCCTGGCCGAGGCCGGCGAAGAACGAACGGGTGAGCCGTGGCAACGCCCACAGCGTCGCGGCGAGGAAGAGGGCGAGGCTGACGGAGAACGTGACCCAGAACAGCGGTCCGATGTCGCCCCGCCCCGCGGCGGCGACGACGGCGAGGACGAGCAGCGCCGCCACGGTCGCGAGCAGGGTCGCGCCGATCGTCGCGGTCACCGCCCGGTTCTTCACGAGCCCGTAGCGCTGGACGACGGGGTAGGCCACGAGCGTGTGCGAGGTGAACGCCGAGGCGACGAGCAGCGCGGGCAGCAGCTCGAGGCCGAGCGCGAGGCACGCCGCGGTGTTGACCACCATCGGCACGACGAACGTCGTGGCGCCGAAGATCAGCGAGTCCCGCCGGTGCTCGTAGAAGCCCGCGAGGTCGAGGTCCACGCCGGCGAGGAACATGAGGTAGAGCAGCCCGATGCCGCCGAGGACCTCGATGGGACCGGTGCGTTCGAGCACGCCGAGGGCGTTCGGACCGATGACGACGCCCGCGAGGATGAGGCCGACGATGCCGGGAACGCGTGCGCGCTCCGCGACGAGCGGGGCGAGCAGGATGACCGCGAACAGGACGACGAAGACGAAGGCGGGATCGGTCAGGGGGAGCTGAGGGGGCCCCATCAGGCGGTCCGGGCGGCCGGGGCCGCTACAGGACCGCCGGGGCGGCGACAGGCAGCGATCGCAGGAAGTTGCCGAGCAGGTCCATGCCCGCCGAGGTGAGGATCGACTCGGGGTGGAACTGCACCCCCTCGATGGCATCCGTGCGGTGCCGCACCCCCATGATGAGGCCCTCCGCCGTGCGGGCGGTCACCGCCAGCTCCTCGGGGACGCTCGCGGCGTCGACCACGAGGGAGTGGTAGCGCGTCGCGTCGAAGGGCTGGGGCAGCCCGGCGAACAGCCCCGCACCGTCGTGGTGGATGAGGGACGTCTTGCCGTGCACGAGCTCGGGAGCGCGGACGATGCGCCCGCCGTAGACCTCGCCGATGCACTGGTGGCCGAGGCACACGCCGAGCAGCGGGATGCGCCCCGCGCAGGCCCGCACGACGTCGTTCGACAACCCCGCGTCCTGCGGCGTGCCCGGTCCCGGCGAGATCACCACCGCGTCGGGTGCGAGGTCGACAAGGGCGGCGACCGTGAACGCGTCGTTGCGGGCCACCTCGACCTCGGCGCCGAGCTCGCCGAGCTCCTGCACGAGGTTGTGCGTGAAGCTGTCGTAGTTGTCGACAACGAAGACGCGCGCTCGCATAGGCGACATGCTAGCCGTCAGCGCTCAACCAGCGAAGCGGTAGCGCGTCCGAGCCGCTCGAGAAGCGAAGGCCGTCAGGCGCTCTGCTTCGCGAGCTCCTCCTCGATGAGCTGGCGGCGCAGGACCTTGCCGACGATGGTCTCCGGCAGCTCGGTGCGGAACTCGTAGGCCTTCGGCACCTTGTAGGCGGCGAGCTTCTCGCGCAGATACTTGTCGATCTCCGCCTCGGTGGCGTTCTGGCCCTCCTGCAGGACGATGTAGGCCTTCACCGTCTCGCCGCGGTAGGCGTCGGGGATGCCGGCCACGACCGCCTTCGCCACCTTGGGGTGCGCAAACAGGACCTCCTCGATGTCACGCGGGTAGATGTTGAACCCGCCCGCGATGATCATGTCCTTCTTGCGGTCGACGATGGCGAAGTAGCCGTCCTCGTCCATCTCGGCGACGTCACCGGTCAGCAGCCACTCGTCCTTGAGGACCGCCGCGGTCTCTTCGGGCCGGTTCCAGTAGCCCTTCATCACCTGCGGTCCGGCGACCGCCAGCTCCCCCGGGCCACCGGGCGGCGCGGGCTTCGTGTGGTCGTCGACGTCGACGAGGGTGCAGACCGTGTCGGTGACGGGCAGCCCGATCCGCCCCTTGCGCCCCTCGCCGTAGATCGGGTTCGCGTGGGTGAGGGGGCTCGTCTCGGTGAGCCCGTAGCCCTCCCGCAGCTTGCCCCCGGTGAGCTCCTCGAAGCGGGTGGCGACCTCGACGGGCAACGGAGCGGCGCCGGACAGGCACACCCGGATGGACGACAGGTCGTGCTTGCCGATGTCGGGGGCGTTGTTCAACGCCACATAGATGGTCGGCACGCCCGGGAACAGCGTCGGCTTCTGCTTGTCGACGGCCTTCAGGACCATGCCGAGGTCGAAGCGGGGCAGCAGCGTGAGGGTCGCCGCGGACAGCACGCCGAACGTGAGGCCGATCGTCACCCCGTAGGAGTGGAAGAACGGCATGACGCACAGCATGTTCTCCCGGCCGGCCTGGACGTCGGGGACCCACAACCGGGCCTGGAAGGCGTTCACGACGAGGTTGAAGTGGGTGAGCATCACACCCTTGCCCGTGCCGGTCGTCCCCCCCGTGTAGAGCAGCATCGCGAGGTCCTCGCGGGGCTCGACGGCCGTCTGCGTAATGGCGGGCGTGGATCGCTCGACGAGCTCGGTGAACCGCTGCACCCCTTCGGACTCGGGGATCTTGTAGTAGCTGCCGTCCTTCTTCCCCTTGAGCGGGAAGAGCCGGTTCTTGGGGAAGGGCAGCGCGTCCTGGATCCCCGTCGCGATGATGTGCTCGACGGTCGGCAGCCTGCCCTTGAGCTTTGCGAGCCGCGGGTAGATCGGGTCGAGGGTCACGAGCACCCTGCAGCCGGCGTCGTTCAGCTGATGCTCGAGCTCCCCCTCGGTGTACAGCGGGTTGTTCTCGACGACGACCGCGCCGAGACGCAGGACGGCGAAGATCGCCACGACGTGCTGCGGGCAGTTCGGCAGGATGAGCCCGACCCGGTCGCCCTTGACGACACCGAGGTCTCGCAGCGCCGTCGCGAACCGGTCCACCTGGTCGAGCAGCTCCCGGTAGGTGAGCGTGTAGCCGAGGAACTCGACCGCCGTGGTCTGCGGGAAGTCCTGCGCGGCGTCGTCGAGCAGCCGGGTGAGGGGGACGAGCGGGTAGTCGTATGAGTGCGGCACGCCGTCGGGGTAGGACTCGAGCCACGGGCGTTCGACCTGGTCAGGATCCGGAAGCCCGGCGGAGCGGGTCAGTGCCCTCGCCGCGCCCTTCTTCGCGGTCCCCCTCCGCGAGCCGGTGGCCTTCTTGCTCGCGGCCTTCTTGCTCGCGGCCTTCTTGCCCGCGGCCTTCTTGCTCGCGGCCTTCTTGCTCGCCGCCTTCTTGCCCGCGGCCTTCTTGCCCGCCGCCTTCTTGCCCGCCGCCTTCTTGCTCGCGGCCTTCTTGCCCGCCGCCTTCTTGCCCGCGGCCTTCTTGCTCGCCGCCTTCTTCGCCGGAGCCTCGGGCGCGGCCTTCCGGGAGCCCTTCCTCGCAACGGCCTTCTTCGCCGCCTTCTTCGCGCCCGCCCGCTTCGCCGCCGCCTTCTTCGCAGGCGCACGGTCCGTTTCGGGGCTTCCGGGAATGTGGTCCTCGGCCAACGTCGGGTGCCTTCCTGCGATCGCGGACGAACGTCCCCCCGTGGTGTTCTACACCCCATTCAGGGGCGGCCAAACACCCTGCGCTGTACTCTCGAAGGGGTGATCTCGCGCACCGCCGCCTGCGCGGTCACCGCGTTCCTGCTCGTCGCGGTTGCCGCTCCCGCCTTCTCCCAGCCGGTCGACGGGCCGCACGTTCGTCCGGATGGGCACGTCGCGCTCGCCTGGCTCCACGGCGGATCCAGCGACGACCACCGTGCGCAGGTGGACGCGATGCCCGGCGTCACCGTCGTGGCGCCGACGTGGTTCGGGCTCGACGGCCTCGACCTCGGGGCGGTGACCGGCGTGGGCGACCCCGCGTTCGTGGCCTGGGCGGCGCAGCGTGGGATCGCGGTGTGGCCGCAGCTCGGCAACCGCCTCGACGCCGACCTCAGCGAGGCGGTCCTGTCGGATGCGGGCCGTCGGGCTCGCCTCGTCGCCGAAGCGGCGGCGGCGGTCGAGCGCACGGGAGCGGGCGGGATCGTGGTCGGGTTCGAGAACCTCCGCGAGGCCACGGGGCCCGCGCTCACCGCGTTCGTCGGCGCGCTGCGCACCGCGCTTCCCGGCCGCGTGGTCGCGGTCACCGTCGCTGCGCTGAGCGACACCTGGTCGCGCGGGGAGTGGTCGGCCGCCTACGAGCGCCGAGCCCTCGGCGAGGTCGCCGACTACGTCGTCCTCGCCGCCCTCGACGAGCACCACGACGGCCGCCCCGACGGCCCCGTCGCGGGGCTCGAGTGGACCCTCGAGGTGGTCGAGCACCTTCTCCGCAGCGTCCCCGACCGCAAAGTGCTCCTCGCCGTACCGCTCTACGTCCGGGACTGGGTCGTCGACGCCCGCGCCCCCGGCGGCGTGGCCCTCCACGCGACGCGGGGCATGGACGCGATGGCCACCCACCTCGACGAGGTCGCTGCGACGCACACCTACGACCCCGTGGCCGGGCAGCGCCGCTACACCTACAGCGACGCCGTCGGCCGCGCCCACCGGGTCTGGCAGGAGGACCCACCGAGCCTGGGGCGGCGGGTCGCGCTCGCCACCCGGTACAACCTCGGGGGGGTGGCGGTGTGGCGTGGTGGGCTCGCCGGCCCGCACGCGTGGGTCGCGGTGAGCTCGGCGCTCGCCGCCGATCCCCGCCCGGCGGGGGCGGCGTCCGGACCGCCGCGGCTCAACCGGCTTGTGCCCGCTCCCCGGTTCGCCGACCCGCCGCCGCAGGCGGCAGCCGGCGAGACCCAGCGCCCGCTCGACCCGGCCCGCCCCCAGCCGGCGGGCACGTCGTGGCCCGCGCCCGTGCTCGCGGTCGTGCTCCTCGCGGCCGTCACCGCCGGGCTCGTCGCGCGGATCCGCCTCAGGGGTCCTGGCGCTCCTCGCGCATGAGGGCGAGCTCGGCGTTCAGCTCGCCACCGACGAGGATCGCGACCCCGGACAGGTAGATCCACAGCACCGACGCGACGACCGCGCCCACGACGCGCCCGGCGGCCCGCAGCGCCTCCTCCTCCTCGCCGAACTGCGGTGTCTGCACGCCCCCGCCTGCGTCGAGGTAGAGGCGGAACCCGAGCGACACGAGCACCCACAGCACGACGCCGAGCACCGCGCCGGGCAGGCACTCGCGCCAGCGGTTGTCGACCTGGGGACCGAGGCGGTACAGCAGGGCGAGGAAGCCGATGACCAAGACGACGAGCAGGGGCCACCGGCCCAACGCCCAGGCGAAGGCGAAGAGGCGGCCGAACCCGAGTCGCTCGGCGAGGACCCGTCCGCCCCCGAACAGCGGGCCGACGACGAGGAACCCGAGCATGAGGACGAACACGACCACGGCCGCGACCGCGAAGAGCACCGCGAGCCCCCGCTGGGCCAGGAGCCCTCGCCGGTCCTCGACGTTGTAAGCGAGATCGAGCGCGCGGATGGTCGCGGTGAAGACCCGGCTGGAGAGGTAGAGGGTCACGGCGAGGCTGCCGAGGGCCAGCCCCGTGCGCTCCTGCGTGAGCAGGCCCTCGACGAACGGTGCGATGACCTCGCGGGTGAGGTCGGGGCTGAATACGACCGACAGGGCGTCGATGACCGTCGCCTGCGCCTCGGCGACCTGCTCCCGACCGATGATCCGTTCGAGGTAGCCGAGGCCGGCGCCGATGGCGACGAGCAGGGGGACAAGCGACAGCAGGGCGAAGAAGGCCATCTCCGCGGCCAGGCCGGTGACGCGGTCCTTCACGACCGCGCGCCACAGCCGGACGGCGACCTCCCAGGGGTTGTAGCCGGCGATGCGCACTGGACGGGCGCAGGCCCACGCCAGCGCCCGCTCGAGGATCGGCGTCTCAGCCAAGTCCCGCCAACGTCCCCATGGTCGGGTCGGCGATGAGCCGGTCCACCCAGGGGAACACCACGGTGAACAGCAGCACGACGGCGACGGCGACCACGGCGACCGCCACGGCGATCTTCGCCGCGCGGCTCATGCGACGAGCTCTGCGAAGACCACGAGCCGCTGCGCCGCGGAGAAGCGCGGGTGACAGGTCGTGAGCGTCAGTGTCGGCGCGCCCGACTCCAGCGGGTCCTCCTCGATCACCCAGACGTCGGAGGGGGCGACGACCTCCTGGCGCACGACCCGGTAGGTGTGGCGTTCGCCGTCGAGGCCGGTCACGTGCACCTCGTCGCCGGCGACGAGCTGGTCGAGGTGGAAGAAGGGGGCACCGTAGGTGGTGCGGTGGCCGGCGATGGCGAGGTTGCCCTCCTCTCCCGGCTCCGCCGTCTCCGGATAGCGGCCGGGCCCCCGTGTCAGGTCGGCCTGCGTGACGCCCGGCACGACGTAGAGGGGCCCGGCGTGGACGGGCGTCTCAGCGCTGCCCGGACGCGAGAACTCGAGCACGGCGACCGCCCCGCCGGCGACCGACTGCCGGTCGCGTGCGCGCGGACGGGTGGCCTCGAGCCCCCGGTCGGCCCGCCCCACGCTGGCCGTCTGGACAACCTGGCGCTGCCACTGCTCCGACAGCTCCGCCTGCGCTGCGCCCGTCGCGACGTTCGTGAAGAACAGCGAGTACGCGAGGTAGAGCAGCACGACGAAGCCCGCGGCGATGAGCGTCCAGCCGCCGTAGCGCAGCGCGCGGGTCAGCATCGCGGGCCCCGCCATCGGCCGCGGCTCATACGTCCCCGGAGGGCCGGGCGACCTGGAGCGCCGCGGTCCCCTCGTAGGGGTCGAGCTCGAGGGCGTCGGCGACGGACACCATGAAGCCGAGCTGGTAGGCCTTCGCGGCGGCGGCGAAGCGCTGCACCGCCGGGTCGCGGCTCAGGGCGTCGCGCAGCGTCTGCTCGTCGCCGATCGCCCTGATGACGTACGGCGGGGAGTACGTCCGGCCGTGCAGCAGCAGGACGCTGCCCACGCACCGGACGGCGGTGGTCGCGAGCACCCGCTGACCGTTGACGCTCATCGCCTCGGCGCCGCCCGCCCACAGCGCGTTGATGACCGCGTGGAGGTCCTGCTCGTGGATGATGAGGTCGTTCGGATCCGCCCCGCGGGAGGGGTCGAGCGCGGAGTCGTTGAGGATGACGGCGACGCCCGGACCGCGTACGGGGGTCAGCCCCGCCGCAGCCGCCATGTCGTCGATGCTCGCCTGGAGGGCCTCCTTCTCGCCGCCCGCGGGGCCCGCCTGCTCGAAGGCGGCGACCTGCGCGGCGAGGTCCTCGACCCGCTCTTTGAGCTCGTCGACGCGGGCCTGCTCGGCACGGATGAGCTCGGCGAGCTCCACCCGCGCACCGATGCGGTCGTGCTCGGCGACCGGCTCCCCCCGGGCGGACACGAAGAGGATCGCGGCGAGCAGGCCGAGGGCCAGCGCGAAGCCGCTGCGCACCGCCGGGCTGGGCACGGCGCCGTCGCCGGGACGCGGCGCCCCGACTGCGGAGTCGAGCGGAGAGTGGTCAGCCATGGTGTCACGGAGTGGAGGCGCCAAGGCGATGTGCACGAGGCAACGCGGGACCGCACGTCGTGCGCCACGGCGAGAGTACCATCGGGCGTCCGCTCACGATGAGACCTGCGAGGTGCGCAGCCGTGCCGAAGTCCCGTTCGAAGCGCTCGACCTACAAGCCGCCCAAACCGCCCAAGCCGAAGCCGAGCCCGCGGTGGCTGCCCTGGCTCGGCCTCGGGCTCATCGGTGGCGGGGTCGCGCTCGTGCTGCTCGCCTACATGGTTCCGGGCTTCCCTGGCGGCAACGCGAACCTCCTCATCGGCTTCGGGCTCATGGCCGGCGGCCTTGGCGCCCTGTCCCAGTACCGGTAATTCCCCTGCTGTCATCTCTCCACAGGGTTGTCCCCAGCTGTGGACGAGGACGGGTCGGCCGTGGCGGCCGCCTCCCGCGCCGACTGCTCGCCGTCGAGGATGGCCCTGATGGCGGGGAGGTAGCGGCCCATGGCCCGGACGTTCGGGTACACGACCTGACGGACGAGTGGCTGGCTGATCCGGTCACCCGTGACATCGATCGCGCTCTTGTAGCGGATCTCTCCGTCGTCCCAGTCCATCTCGAAGTTGCCGATCACCATGCCCCAGTTGATCCGGGTGAAGAACTCCGCGAACTCAACGCGCCGGTGTTCCGGGGCCGTCCACGGCGACACGGAGTAGAAGACGAACCGGGCCAGCGTCTCGTCGGCCTGGGCGAAGCCGCTCCACCGGTGGTCGCCGGTGCCGACCGCCACCTGCAGGACCGTGCGCCCCTCGAGCTTGGCGTAGGGCCACCTGTCCTGCCGGAAGAAGGCCTTGGCGGTGGACAAGATCCGCCCGTCCTCCTCCGCCCCTTGCGCCGAAGACGTCACCCTCAGCTACCTCCTGCGTCGAGGTCGTAGTCGCCTCGGCGGAGGTCCCGGGCCGCGAGCGCGTGACTGGAGCGGTCGCCGAACTGGTAGCCCCAAACCGCGTCGGCCACGGCTTTGTCGGTGACGGCAGGCGCGAACGAGAACACCGGACCCCAGCCTCGCCACAGGGTGGCCGCGGTGACGCCCCACTGCCCGCGTCGGCCCGGGCGCCGATCAGCGGTGTAGAAGTACGTGTCGGCCGCGACGTCCTCCCCCTGGGACCGGATGCAGTCGTACGGCAGGCGGTACGACGCGCCTGTGTGGAGGTCGTAGTCGCGCGTCTCGCGGAGGTCCCATCTGGGGTAGGTCCTGCCCATGCCCGCCTTCAGCTTGGCCACGACGGCACTGTCCGGGATGCCGTAGGCCTTCTCGAAGTGCTCCTTCCAGCTGAGCCACAGCTGCTTGAACGTGATCCCGAGCACACGTGTCGGGTCACCGGGGGCGGCGGTGAAGAACACCGACGTGTCCTTGAGGTTGCTCGCGTGCGCGCGCACCGCCTGCCAGCGCGCGCCCTCTCCGGCGATCTTCGTGTACGCGTCGATGTTCTTCTCGTCTCGCCCGCTCGTGAGGTCGATGAGCTTGGGGGACGTGCTGGTGAGGTCCTGGTCATGGACGTTCGTGTACTTGGGGTTGCGGACGTCGGCCTCCGAGGTGGCCCCCCGCACCGTCTCGTTGCGGTCGCGCATCGACGCGAAGGAGGAGAACTCCCCACCGGTGTTCGACGAGTCGTAGATGCCCTCCACGTAGCCGGTGAAGGCCGCGGCGTGCTGGTACAGCAGGTCGAGCACGTGGCGCTCGCCGCCGAGCGTGAACGGCGCGGTGATCTCGTAGAAGAAGGGGTCGACCGTCGGGACGTCGTCGCGGTCGAAGCGTGCGGGGTCGCGGGTCCACTTCCTGTTCGGTTCGTCCGGCCCGAAACCGACCGACAGGGCGTACGCGTCGATGCCCTGGCCGACGGCCGCGTTGTGGCCAGCCGCCTGCTGCAACGCGGCCAGCCTGCCCTCGACGCGCGGCGCGGTCTCCGAGAACACCCTGACCGCGTCGCCGGCTCCCGCTCCGGTGACGAGCCGGCGCTTCGTGACGAGGACGCGGCCGGTCGGCACCGGGACGCTGATCTTCTTCGCCTTGTCCTTGGGATCGGGGATCTCCTTGTCGCCGTACTCGTGGTAGCTCTCGGGGCGAAGCCCCCCACCGCGGCCGATCGACGTCAACGCGTCCACGGCGTTCTTGCGCTGCACGACCGCCGGGCTGCCCGCCGCGTCGCCGCGCGGCCGCAGCGCCTCTGCGACGGCGCGGTTGCCTGCCGCCCGCTGGAGGAGGAGGACCATGGCGACCCCCATCGGCTGCGCAGCCGGTGAGCCTGACGCAGCCGGCGGCACGGGCTGCGGCGCGCGCGCCCGGGCGCCGTCGGCGGCTTCGCCCGGGGGCTGCGTCTTCGCGGCGCGTGTGGGAGCCATCCGCCTGCTGCCTTCTCGTGACGGCGACCGGGGGGGCTCGCGTCGAGCAGCGAGTGAACGCCACGCCGAGGGCCATGCCAAGAGCCGAGCACGCAGCCCGTCCGGGACGTGCGGATTCCCCATCGGGCAACGGCACCGTTGCCACTGACGGCGGGCACCTGAGCGCCTGCCGCTAGTTCAGCAGGTCCCGCGCCACCTCACGGTGCGTCGTCATCCGCTCGCCGCAGTGGCGAGGCGCCGACTCGGTGCCGCGGACGAGCAGGAGGAGCTCGGCGCCGCAGCCGCCGCAGGCGTAGACGACCCGCTCGGTGCGCGTGTCGATCGGCACCGGTGGCCCGTCGGGCACGTAGCTCGCGCCGTTGCGCAGGGAGGCGAAGGACGCCGTGCCGACGCGCCAGATGGTGAGACCGAGCAGCGGGGCGAACACGTGGACCGGCTCGACGACGCCGAAGGCCGCGAGCCCCAGGCCGACGACGACCGCCGGCCAGAACAGGCGCTTCACGAAGTTCACAACCTCAGGATAGTCACCGTGGGGGCGCCGGTCTCGCGCAGCCAGGCGGCGACGACGGTGGGAAGATTTCGTTGATCTCGTCGTCCGGCCGTGACCACCCAGGGCAACTCGAGGCGGGAGGCCGCGACCTCGTCGTCGACCTGCCCGGGGTCGATGCCGGCGCCCGCCCGGGACCCGCGTCACTCCCAGGGTACGGCGACCGCCCGCTGCCCGTGACCCGTCGACGGTCGGGTGCCCGACCAATCCGCGGCGGACGGCGCTCCGAACGGCCCACCGGGTCACCGTCCTACCGAGGAGGTTTCGCATGCTGAGAACGTCAGCCGCACGCAAGTTCGCGCTCGTGTTCGGGATCGTCTACATCGCCGTCGGGATCGTGGGGTTCGCCGTCACGGGGTTCTCGGACTGGCTGGTGAACACCGACGAACGCCTGCTCATCTTCGAGCTCAACGCCTTCCACAACATCGTGCACCTCGGCATCGGCGGCCTGCTCATCCTCGGCTACTTCCTGCCTGAGGAGAGCTCGACGCAGGGTGTGAACATCGGCATCGGCGCCTTCCTCCTCCTCGCCGCGTTCATCGGCTTCAGCGGCGCCGGAACGCTCCAGATCATCTCGATCGACAGTCCCCTTGCGGCCGACAACTTCCTGCACCTGGTTAGCGGGATCGTCGCCGTGGCGTTCGGCTTCTCGCGCGTCTCGGCCGCCACGAGCCCAGCCTGACACGCCGCTCACCGACGGACAGATCCAGCCGCACGGACCGGGGTGTCCTTCCGGCTGGATCTACCCGCAGGCCGACGCGGCGATGAGGTGGACCCTGCCGGAATCGAACCGGCGACCTCCACCTTGCAAAGGTGGCGCTCTACCAATTGAGCTAAGGGCCCCGAGGCAGGGCGCGGGCGGGACCGGGGCCACGGCTAGAGGTCGCGCGGCTCCTCCCAGATCGCCTCGTCGAGCTCGCGGTCGCGCTGCTTCTTCATCACGGCGGCAATCGCGCCGGCGAGGGCCGCGAGCAGGAAGAACTTGCGCATGACGGGATCCTCCCTCGAGGAGACGACAGTGGGCCATCGAGGACTTGAACCTCGGACCTCACCCTTATCAGGGGTGCGCTCTAACCTGGCTGAGCTAATGGCCCGTGTGCGTCCAGGAGTGTAGCCCGCCCGGGCAAGGACCGCACCGGGGCTCCCGGTCCTCACCTGATCGGCTGCTCCTCGTCGTAGAGCATGAGCCGGAGGCCTCCGACGAGGTCGGCGATGAGGTTGTAGAGGAAGGCGAGGAAGACGTTGATGCCGCTCCACAGCACGACGTTGAGCAGGCCGATGAGGAACACGGCCCGGGCGATCATGCCGCCGCGGATCTCCACCACGAGCTGGAGGTCGGCCAGGACATCGAGGAGGCGGTCGACGAGGCCCAGCTGGTTCACCACCGCCCAGAACACCGTCAAGGCGAGCATGACGACGAGCAGGGCGCAGAAGTAGAACAGCAGGCTGAGCTTCAGCACCGACCACGGGTCGATCTTGCGGATGGTGGAGCGTCGACGCACCGAGCGCCGGACGGACGGGCCGCGCGCCGGCGTCGCGGCGGGCCGGCGGGCCACCCGCTCGGTCGGTGCCTCGGCCGGTGCCTCGGCCGGAGGCGGGGCGGAGGCGGGTGGCGCGGCGACGGCCGCCCGGGGTTCGCCCCGGCCACGTGAGATCTCGCGTGGCGCCACCGCTGCCGCGGCGGCCTGGCGCTCGTTTCGCTGTGCGGGCGTGGCTACGACCCGCTCGAGGTCAGGCCGCGCCCGCCCGGACGCGGCATCCGGGCCACGCGCGGGCGAGGAGGCCGCCGGGGCGGAACGATCCGGTCCACGCAGGGCCGGCGCAGCGGTCCGGGAGCGCTCCGGTCCAGCGACGGGCGGCGCAGCGTTCCGGGAGCGCTCCGGTCCAGCGACGGGCGGCGCAGCGTTCCGCGACCCGGGAACAGGCGGCGGGACGGTGCGTGAACGCTCCCCTCCGGGCAGGGGCGGGGGAGCCGTGCGGGTGCGCTCCCGTCGCGCCTCCGCAGCCGCGGGACGCTCCGGACGCTCCCGGCGCCCATCCACACCGCCAGGACGCTCCGGACGCTCCCGGCGCCCCTCCGCACCGCCAGGACGCTCGGGGAGTTCGCGGCGCGGCGGCAACGGGCCGTCGGTCCGCGGCGGCGGCGCGGGGGCGGGCGTGGGGGCCGCGCGCTCGTCGCGGCGTGGTGCGGCGGGCGCACGGTCGTTCGACGGCACCTCACCGGGCGACGCGTCGCGCCGCTCGGGCCAGTACAGGGGG
>DATLGH010000005.1 GCA_035540635.1 Egibacteraceae bacterium
GGCGCGGGCTGCGGCGCGGGGGAGGGCAGCGGCGGGTTCGGTTCACGTGGCGGGTGCGCCATCTCCCCCCGGCCGCCGGCCCCGCGCAGCTGCTCGGCGCCGCGGTCTGCCTCGGTGCACTGGATGAGCTCGCGGCACAGCATGCGGATCGGGACCCCGTAGACCAGCTCGCCGGCCACGCGGCCGAAGGGCGCGTAGTTCAACGTCGCGATGGCGACGACGCGGCCCACGGCGTCGATGAGCGGACCGCCGGCGAGGAAGTCGTTGGCGGGGATGCTCGGCACGACCGCCTGGGGCGCGACGCTGCCGACGCTTCCCTGGAGCACGGCGGCGGACCCCGGGCCGGCGATGCCCGCCAGCCAGAGCCGGTCGCCCCGCCGCAGGTCCTCGTCGACCGGCCGCCATTCGGTGACCGGCACGGTGCCGGCGGTCATGACCAGGGTCGCCACGTCGAGCTCGCGGTCGAAGTTGTGCACCCGGGCGGTGGCGTTGCGGCCGGGCAGGAGCACGTCGACGCTCGGGACGGCGAAGCCGTCCTCGGTGGCGACGACCCGGTAGGTCGTCACGACGATCGTCTCGGTGTTCGAGCTCGCCACCGTGAAGCCGGAACCGACCCGCCGCTCACCGTTCGCGTGCTGCGCGACGACAGCGTAGACGCCGGCCTCCTCGGGCCCGGGGATGGGGGGATCGTCGGCGAGCGCCTGACGGACCTCCTCGACCTGCTGTTCGATCGACCGCCGCGCCTCCTCGGCCGCTTCAAGCACCTCGTCGCGGGCCTGCTGGACCTGGGCCCGCGCGTCGGAGGTCTCCGCCTCCAACCGGCTGACCTGCTGGCCGTAGTAGAGGATCGCGAGCGCGCCGGCGAGGGTCGCGCCGAGCAGCGCGGCCATGAGGAACATCGGCAGCAGCAGCAGCCCGAAGCCGCGATCGCTGCCCACGAGGAGCTCGTTGAAGCGGCTCATGCGGGGTGGAGGCTCGCCAACAGCCTCCAGCTCGAAAGCAGCTGGGGGTTCACGGTCATCCCTCCAAGGTACTGGATCCGACGGCGCAGACTAGCCGTCGAGCGGGTCGTCGGGGACAGGCTGGCCCCCCCGTTGCAGGGCGAGCGCCTCCTCGGCGGTCATCCCCGGGGGCAGCCGGCTGCGGATCACGCGAGCGGGGCTGCCGACCGCGATCGAGAAGGGGGGGATCGGTCCCCGCACGAGCGACTGGCTCGCGATGACGCTGCCCGCGCCGATGTCGGCGCCGCGGAGAATCGAGGCCTTCTCCCCCACCCAGACGTCCTCGCCGATGCGCACCGGGGTCTTCACGATTCCCTGCTTCCTGATCGGCACGTGGACGTGCTCGGTGATGTGGTCGAAGTCGCAGACGTAGATCCAGTCGCCGAGCAGCGCGTTCTGTCCGATCTCGATGTCGAGGTAGGCGTTGACGACGTTGTCGCGCCCCATGACCACCCTCCGGGCCAGCCGGAGGTTGCCCTCGTGCGCGCGCAGCCGGTTGTCCGAGCCGATCCAGCACCACGCCCCCAGCGACAGGCGTCCGTAGCCCCGGCGTGCCGTGAGCTCGACCCGCCTGCCGAGGAACACCATCCCCTCGAGCTCGACGTGGGGATGACGGAGACGGTGCGCGAGAAAACGGGCGTAGAGCTGCAGGTACTGGGGGGTGTACATGCGACGCTCGACCGCGAAGCGCACCGCGCGCCGCCAGTCCGTCGCGCCCGGAGGGAGCGACGGCGCGCGCGCCGGGCCGGCGTGCGCGCCCATCGCCGCGCCGAGCGCCTCCGCGCGGGCCACGCCCTCCCGCCCGACCGCGGCCGCGACCGCAGCTTGCCGGTGCTGCTCGGCGAGGTCGCCGGCCAGCTCACGGGCCTCGTTGGCGGTCAGGTCACCGGGCATGACGCTCAGACAGGGGCGGTCGCCGTGAGGATGCAGTTGTAGAAAAGGCTCTTCGGCACGACACGTGCGGCCACGGCGTCGTCGAAGGCGAACAGCCGCTGCCACAGGCGGTAGGCGAACCAGGGATAGCCCTCGGGCAGGCGCTCGATGCCGACCATCGCCTCCACCGTCCGTGTCGTCCAGCCGAACCAGCTGGCCGTCAGCTCCTCCGTGTGGACCTCCACATCGCAGAAGCCGGCCCGCCGGCCGAGGTCCTCGAGCTGACGGGGAGTGAAGAGGTGCTGGTCCACCTCCTCCTCGAGCGCGGCTGCCGCGCGGTCGCACTCGGTGTCGTGGCCGTTGTGCGTGGCGAGCACGCGGTCGGCGCCCAGGGCGGCCGCAACGAGCTTCACCCCGACCCGCGCCGCCCGCTTGAACTGGTTCGCGACCGCGTCGCCCGCCCGGGTGGGCTCCCCCGCGATCACGAGACGGCCGCCCGGCACGAGGACGCGGCGCAGCTCCGCGAACGCCGTGTCGAGGTCGGGCAGGTGGTGCACGACGGCATGCCCGACGACGAGGTCGAACGTGTCGTCGGGGTAGGGCAGCGCCTCGGCGTCGGCCACCCTGCCCTGCACCTGCAAACCCAGCCGGCTGCCGTTCGCGACGCACACCTGCACCATGCGGCTCGAGATGTCGGTGACGTGGAGCTCCCCGGCGATGCCGGCCTGCGCGAGATTCAGGAGGAAGAAACCGGTGCCGGCGCCGATCTCGAGCGCCCGGTCGAAGCCCCGGGGTTCCCGCACCGCCTTGCGGAACCTGCCGGCGGCGTAGGCGATGCAGCGCTCGTCGAACGAGATCGACCACTTGTCGTCGTAGGTCGTGGCCTCCCAGTCGTGGTAGACGATGTTCGCCTGCTTCGCATCCATGTCGCTGTCCTCGCGCCTTCGCTCGCCGTGCCCGCCCCGCTAGGTCCGCGTGAACGTCGCCCGGCCCGGCCCCTGCTCGAGGAACGACGCCATGCCGGTACGCGCGTCCGCGGTGGTGAAGCAGGAGGCGAACAGGCTCGTTTCCAACCGCAGCGCCGCGTCGAGGGTCATCTGGCCGGCCTCGTCGATCGCTCGCTTGGCAAGTCGCAGGGCGTAGGGACCGGCGGCGTAGCGGCGAGCCGCCTCGACCGCCGCGTCGTACACCTCGCTGGGCGCGACGACCCGGTCCACCAGCCCCATGTCGAGGCTCGCCCGAGCCGAGTAGAAGCTGCCGCCGTAGACCATCTCCTTGGCCTTCTGCACGCCGACGAGGCGGGTCAGGCGCTGCGTGCCTCCCCCACCGGGAATGAGCCCGAGCAGGACCTCGGGCTGCCCGAGACGGGCGTCGTCGGCCGCGTAGCGGAAGTCTGCGGTGAGCGCGAGCTCGCAGCCGCCCCCGAGCGCGTAGCCGTTGATGGCGGCGATCGTCACCTGCGGCAGGCGGGCGAGGGCGCTGAACGCGTCCTGGAGCCCACCCGCGGCGGCCAGACCCTCCCGGAGGCCCCAGCCGCGCATAGCCTTGATGTCGGCGCCCGCGGCGAACACCTTCGGCCCGCCCCAGACGACCACGGCGGCAACGTCCCCGTCGGCGGCCAGCGCCCGTGCCGCCGCGCTGAGCTCATCCCACACCCCGCGGTCGATGGCGTTGACCGGGGGGCGATCGAGCCGCAAAGTCGCCACCCCCGCTCCGTCGGTGGTGATGGTCACGAAGTCGGCCACACGGCCCCTCCAATGCCGTCCACGACCGCCACAGCCCCGCGGCCTCGAATGATGCCGGGGAAGTCTAGACGCCACCCAGGCCGCGCGGGACGCCCGCTACGCTGCCCCCTCATGTCGGGCTTGCCGCTCCTCCCGCCCCCCGCCCAGCCCCGAGGGGCGTCGCCTACGGGGAGGCGGAGCTGAGCACCGACGGCGCGAAGCCCGCGCGCGAGGTACCGCTCGGCGTTGCCGTCGGTGTGCTGTCGGGGCTCTTCGGCATCGGCGGGGGTGCGCTGGCCGTGCCGGGGCTGCTGTGGCTCGGCTTCGCGCAGCACGCCGCGCACGCGACCTCGCTCGCGGCCATCGTGCTCACCGCCGCCGCCGCGGTCGTGCCGTTCGCCCTCGATGGTGCGGTGCACCCCCTCGGCGCGCTCACCCTCGTGGTCGGATCCCTCGCCGGCGTCTCCGTCGGCGCCGGGGTCATGCACCGCCTCCCGGAGGGGTGGCTGCGCCTGGCGTTCGTCGTGTTCCTGCTCGCCACCGCGGCACGCCTGCTCGTCGGCGTGGACGCCGGTGCCGACGGACACGTGCCCGACCTCGGCTTTGCCCAGCTCGCCGCCCTGACCGGTGTCGGGATCGCCACCGGTGCGCTGTCGGCGATCCTGGGCGTCGGCGGCGGCCTCCTCCTCGTGCCCGCCCTCGTGCTCGGTTTCGGCTTCTCCCAGCACGCCGCCGAAGGCACGTCGCTCGCAGTGATCATCCCCACGGCGCTGCTCGGCGCGGTGCGCCACACGCGCCGCGGCTACACCCGGTGGCGCACGGGCCTGACGCTCGGCGTCGGCGGTGTCCTCGGCGGCCTGGCGGGAGCGACCGTGGCGCTCGCCCTCGACGCGCTCGTGCTTCAGCGGCTGTTCGCGGGCTTCCTCGTCGCCATGGCGGCCCACCTCGTGCTCCGCGGCCGGCGAGCCGCCGGTTCCTGAGGCGCTACGGGCCGGTGCTACGCCCCGACGGGGCGTGTGCGGGCGAGCCCCTCCGCCAACGGTGTTCCCGTGCGCCCTAGAGTGGACGGACCAGGCAGCGCGTCGCGGGACAGCAGTTCCGCGAGGTGCGGCGGCGGCGGCCGGTGCGGGACCAAGCGGTGCGCGCCCGCCTTTCGCAGCCCCTCGACGAGCTCTGACAGCTCCACGACGTCGGGTCCGGTCAGGGTCACGGCGACGTGGCCCGGCTCGGTGCGTCCTCGTTCGGCGTCGGCCGCCTGCAGCGCGGCCGCGAGGTCGTCGGCGTACAGCGGCGCGTGACGGGCACGCGGGTCCACACCGTCGATCCCCGCGGCCAGCAGCGCCGTGAGCGGTTCTTGGGACCCGTACGTGACGGCGCGGCGCACGACGACCGTCTCCAGGGGCGCGTCGGCGAGCAGGGCCTCGGCTTCGGCGCACGCCATGAGGTAGGGGTCCGACCCGGGTGCCTCCGCACCGATCTGCGAGGTCCACACCACCCGGCGGCACCCGGCGCCGATGGCGGCGCTCAGGACGCTCGCCACGTCGTCGAGGACGGCCGCCGGCTCGTCGAGCGGACCGCCCCGGGTGTGCATCACCGTGTGCACCTGCGCGAGGGCGAGCTCGAGGCGGCCTTCGTCCTCCAGCGACCCGCGGGCGACCTTGACGCCCGACCGGCGGTACCTCTCGACGAGCGCGTCGGGGGCTGCCTCCGGGTCAAGGTAGACGCGGACCTCCCCGCCCGTGCGCAGGAGCCGCGCGACCACGGCCCTGCCGGTCCCCGCCTCCGCACCCGTCACCAGCACCGGCATGGGGAGAAAGGCTAGTAGCGGCGCTACCGCTGCGCTACAGGAGCGCCTGCCCGGGGCGCTACCGCTGCGCTACATGAGCGCCTGCCCGGGGCGCTACCGCTGCGCTACATGAGCGCTAGGGCCGCGATTCGGGCGCGTCCTGCCCGAGAGGCGTGTAGCTCCCCGCCCCCACCGGGTAGGTACCGAAGTACGCCGAACAGTCAACCCAAGGAGAGCAACCATGACGACGCGAGTAGAGAAATCCATCGAGGTCGACAGGCCCGTCCGCACCGTCTACAACCAGTGGACGCAGTTCGAGTCGTTCCCGAAGTTCATGCAGGGCGTCGAGCGCGTCGAGCAGAAGGACGACAAGCGCCTGCACTGGGTGGCCGAGATCGGCATGGCCGATCGCGAGTGGGACGCGGAGATCGTCGAGCAGGAGCCGGACCGCGTCATCGCCTGGAAGGCGAGCGGGGAGACGACCAACGATGGTCGCGTCACCTTCGAGCCCGTCGGACCCGACCGCACGCGGATCAACCTCGTGCTCGAGTACGACCCGGAGGGCTTCGTCGAGAAGGCCGGGGACAAGCTCGGCGTGGTGGACAAGCGCGTCGAGGGCGATCTCGAGCGGTTCAAGCAGTACATCGAGGAGCGCGGTGCCGAGGAAGGCGCCTGGCGGGGTGAGATCCACCAGTAGGTAGCATGCAAGGCGACGGCCCGGCCACGACGGCCGGGCCGTCGCCTTTTGCCGATGCTGATCCTCTACCACGACTACATCTCCCCGGCGTCCGCGATCGCCGCGCTACGGCTGCAGCGACTCGCCGACGACGGTGTGGCCGTGACGTTCACGGGCTTCGAGGCGCTGGGCGTGGACCTTCGCCTCCCGGTGACCCTCGAGGTCCTGGCCGCCGTCGACGAGCTCGCAGAGGCCGCGGCTGCGGAGGGCCTGGTGCTGCGGCGCCCACCGGCGCTGCCGCCGACGGCGTGGGCGCACGTCGTCGGGGCGCTGGCCGAGAAACGCGGGCTCGGAGCGTCGTGGCGCGAGGTGTGCTACCGGGCGTTCTGGGAGGAGGGGGTGAACCTCGCGGACCCCGCCGTGCTCACCGGGCTCGCGGTGCGCGCGGGCCTCGACGTCGCCGCCGTCGACGCCCACCTGCGCGACCCGAGCCGGTTGCGCGCCTTTCGGCGCAGCCTCGCCGAGTCCCGGCGGCTCGGGGTCGGCGGCGTCCCCGTGCTCCTCGCCCACGGGACCCTCGTGCCGGCGCTGCTGCCGGAGGCCGACCTGCGGGGGCTCGCCGACTGACGCGCCGCGCAGCTTGGCGACTATTCGTGCCGACGTCGTTACCCGACATGGGTGCACGGGTACCGGGGTTCCGATGCCGTTCGTGAAGGGCCAGCCTTGGAGTTGACCGCCACCCGTTACCGGACGCTCGTTCTCGCGATCCTGGTCGTTCTCATCGCCGGGCTGGTCGTCGTGCTCCTCGGCCCCGCCCGGGGCGCCCGCGTGGACATCGACTCGATCGACGAGCACGTCGCCGTCCAGCGCGCACTCGTCGGGGACATGCTCGAGACCCTGCAGGAGCAGGTCCTGCTCACCGCCGACCTGCTCGGTGAGAGTACCGAGCTCGTCCGCAACACCAATGAGCTCGTCGTCAACACGAACGTGCTCGTCGTGAACTCCGACGTGCTCGTCGGCCACACGCAGCGCCTCACCGAGATCGCCGAGGAGGCGCTGGAGCTCGTCGACGAGCTCGTCGGTCACGGCGGAGACCTCATCGACATCGCCCACGCGGTGCTCGATCGCGCCAACCGGGCGGTGGCACTGGCCGAGCGCCAGATCCAGCTCTCCGAGGCGCTGCTCGCCGTCGGCCAGCGGGGCACGGCGCAGTTCGACGAGAGCCTGCGGCTGCAGACCGAGGCGCTCACGGTGGCCCGCGCGACCCTCGAGGAGGTGCGCCGCATCCGACAGGCCCTGCCGACGGAGACCCTTGAGCTCCTCCCGCTGCGATGAGTCCTGCCCGACCGGCCCGCAAGGTCGGCGAGGGCGACGGGTAGGCTCGTCCCCCGTGGAACACCAGCTGCTGGCCGATCGCTACGAGCTGCGTGGCGTCCTCGGAGAAGGCGGCATGGCGCGGGTCTACGAGGGGTTCGACCGCGTCCTCACGCGCCGGGTCGCCGTGAAGCTGCTGCGTGACGACATCGGCGGGGGCCGCGCCCTGCGGGAGCGGATGCTGCGTGAAGCCCGGACCGCGGCGAGCTTCCATCACCCCAACGCCGTGGCGGTCTTCGACACGGGGCAGGAAGGGCGTACCCCCTACATCGTCATGGAGCTCGTCGAGGGCGGGACCCTGGCCGAGGAGCTCGCCGTGAAGGGAGCGCTCGACCCCGCCCGGGCGGTGGCCGTCGCCGACGACGTGCTCGCCGCGCTCGCCGCCGCGCACCGCCGGGGGCTCGTGCACCGCGACGTCAAGCCCGCGAACATCATGCTGCCGCCCGGGGAGGGCGCCAAGCTCGCGGACTTCGGCATCGCCAAGGGAGTCGAGGAGGTCGCCGGGCTCACCATGGAGGGGCAGGTCCTCGGTACGCCGAAGTACCTCTCCCCCGAACAGGTCGCCGGTCAGGCCGCCACGGTCCGCTCCGACGTCTACGCCATGGGCGTGGTGCTCTACGAGATGCTCGCGGGCGAACCGCCGTTCACGGCCGAGAACCCCTTCGCGGTCGCGGTCGCCCACCAGGAGGACAAGCCTCCCCGCCTCGACCGCCGGGTGAAAGGTCTCGACCCCGCGCTCGTCGCGGTCGTACACCGCTGCCTGGAGAAGGACCCCGACCGGCGCTATTCCGACGCCGACGCGCTGCGCGAGGCGCTGCGGGCCGTGTCCGCAGGCACCCCGGTCCCCACCGCGGCGGCCGCCACCACCCGCGTCCTCGCCCGCGACGACGCGCCCTACCCCAGTTCCGCGC
>DATLGH010000006.1 GCA_035540635.1 Egibacteraceae bacterium
GGCAAGGGGGTGATGCCCCTAACCCTGGAGGTCAGCTGACCGCCACCCCGGCGATCTGCTGGCCACCCACCCGGAGATCACATGGCCACCAGCCCGGAGCGCAACTGTCCGCCCACCCGGAAGTCAACATGTCCCTTGACAAGCCGGCCGCGCACCGTCGCCGCCGGCACCCCCAACCGCGCGCCGATGCGCCCATGCAACACCACCCGGTGGCCTTGGCCTCCAACGCCGCGCCGATCACCACCGCCAAGTGTTACACCCGGCGGCCCACCAACACGTCTGGCCAACACGAATGCGACCGGCCACATCCCCGGCACAACACCCGATGGACGTCCACCGGCCCCCGCCTGGTCTGCCGAGTCCACCAGCCGTCGAAGATCACCCGCGCATGCCCACACCCGGGCAGCGCTCCGGCCGCGGTGTCCCAACCCGACCCTGCCGAGCCAAGAACTCGTCGATCGGCGCCTCGACAGCGAATACCATCATCAACGGCTGCTGCTATCAGCCCACGGCCCTCGGACGCCTGGACAGCGTCGCGAGGGCCAACCCTCTTCAGGACCGTGACATCCTCGCCGTCACCCGCCCCGACCACAATCCCGTCAGTCACGCTCCGTAGAAGACACCCATCTCGTCACAACCGCCCACCTGCAGCGCCACCTACCCCGTCCGCCAACAGCGTGGTGACCGACCGCTTGCTCTTCCACGACCTCGCGGTCCGGAGCGTCCGCCCACCTCGGCGGAGGACGCCTGGCTGGCTGGGATCGCCCAGGCGACCGACACCGCCAGCCATACCGCCACGTCGCCACCTCCTGCGCGGCGCAGGACCCCGAGCCCGTCCTCCGCCGCGACCTCGAGCTCGGTTGGCGGCGGGTCGCTACGTCGGCGAGCTGCGCCGTGACGGCCGGGTGCTCGAGAACAAGCCGCGGCGGGCATCGAGGTCCTGGCAGCGTGGGCCGCGCCGAGCACGACGCGCCGCTGCACACATGACGCCGGATTCGATGGCTGGGCCCGGTTGCTGCATCACCTCAGCGTAGGGCACGAGCCGCGTCGAGCGGGTGGCTCCTCCGCCCGGGGCGGATGTGCCCAGTGCAAGATCAACACGGTGTCGGAATGTCGGTTCTGGCGCTCCCGGTGGCCCCGGAGCCCGGTTGTCTGTCGCTGTGCTGCCCGTGCGTGGGCCTCCAGTTAGGATGCCGTAGTGGTGGTCTCGGACTGCTGCTCGGGGACTTCAATGGGAGGAGAGAGACGTTCGAGACTCTGGTCCACCCCGACGAATCGACGGGTGGCAGATGCGTTTGACACCGCCGTGGTGACCGCGTGCGAGTTGCGGCGCGACTGCCGGGCGATCGAACCCGACGGAACTGTGGGAGAGAGATGACCGGGTCCGACGCACCCTCCACCCAGCCCGCCCGCGTGCGGGTGGAGGGCGGCGTGCCGCCGTCGCGCCTCGACGACCTCAACGCGGCGTGCCGGGCCATCGCCGGGGCGGACTCGCTCGAGAACCTGCTGCGCACCGTCGCTGAGTCCGCGCAGGGGCTGATCGGCACCCACCAGGCGGTCGCGAGCCGCCTCGTGCACGGCTGGGGCGAGGCGACCACGCACGTGTCGCTGTCGGACAAGTACGCGGAGTGGCGCTCCTACGACGAGCCGCCACAGGGGCTGGGGGTCCTCAACTTCGTCACCCGTGAGAACCTCCCACTGCGGTTGTCGGCCGAGGAGCTCGTCGAGCACCCCGAATGGCGCGGGCTTCGCGACGCCCCGGGGCACCCCCCCCTGCCCGACTACCTGGCCGCGCCGCTCATCAGCCGCAACGGCCGAAACATCGGCCTCATCCAGCTGTCGGACAAGGTGGACGGCAGCAAGTTCACCGAGGACGACGAGGGGCTGCTCGTGCAGGTCGCGCAGATGGCCTCGGCCACGCTGGAACACGTCGAGGGGCTCGAGCGTGAGCGCGCGCTGCGCCGGGAGCTGGAGTCCCGCGCGGCCGAAGCTCGCCTCATCGGCCAGGTCGGCATCGCCACGACGAGCAGCGACGCGCTGCCGGTGAAGCTGCAGGGCTGTGTCGAGGCGGTCGTGGAACAACTCGGGGCGGCCTTCGCGCGGATCTGGCTGCTCGACGAGCCCGCCGATGAGCTCGTGCTCGTCGCGAGCGCGGGCCTGTACACCCATCTCGACGGCGGTCACGCCCGGGTGCCGGTCGGCGCCTACAAGATCGGGAGGATCGCAGGCGACCGCCACCCCCATCTCACCAACGACGTCCCGAACGATCCCGAGATCTCCGATCCCGACTGGGCCGAGCGGGAGGGCATGGTCGCCTTCGCCGGCTACCCGCTCGTCCTGGAGCAGCGCTGCATCGGCGTCCTTGCGATGTTCGCCCGTCAGCCGCTCCCCGAGAGCAGCATGGCAGCGCTCGCCGCCGTCGCGGACGCGGTCGCCCTCGCCGTCGAGCAGGCGCGTGACGCGCAGCGTCTGGAGCAGCGGGCGGTGCAGATGCGCCGGCTCGCTGAGGTCGCCTCCGCGGTGAACGCGGCGACCGACCTCGACGCCGTGCTCGACCTCATCACCGAGGAGGCCCGCTCGCTCATCGGTGCGCACCAGGCGATCACGAGCGTCACGCAGGGCGGCGACTGGTCGCAGGCCATCACCAGCGTGTCGCTGTCGGAGAAGTACGCCGCCTGGCGCGACTATGAGGAGGAGCCGGACGGCTCGGGGATCTACGCGTTCGTGTGCAAGACCCAGCAGCCGGCGCGGCTGACGCAGGCCCAGCTCGAGGCCCACCCCCGCTGGCGCGGCTTCGGGGACGCCGCCGACCGCCACTCGCCGATGCGCGGATGGCTCGCCGCCCCGCTGACCGCCCCCGACGGAACGAACTTCGGGCTCGTTCAGCTGTCGGACAAGCTGGCAGGAGACTTCGACTCCGAGGATGAGGCCGTCCTCGTGCAGCTCGCCGGCATCGCCTCCTCCGCGGTGCACAAGACCCGCCTGTACGAGGAGCGCGTCCGCGTCGCCCGCATCCTGCAGCAGAGCCTCCTGCCACCGGCGCTGCCGGACGTGCCCGGCGTCGAGGTGGCCGCTCGCTACCAGTCCGGCCGCGAGGACGTCGGCGGCGACTTCTACGACCTGTTCCCCGTCCGCGGCCGCTCGTGGGGGGTCGTGATCGGCGACGTGCGCGGCAAGGGTCCCGACGCTGCCGCGCTCACCGCGCTCGCCCGCCACAGCACCCGCACGGCAGCGATGCTCCAGCGCCGACCCTCGAGGGTCCTCGCCGTCGTCAACCAGGCGCTGCACGACACCAGCGACCCCGAACGGTTCTGCTCCGCGGCGTACCTGCGCATCACGACAGGACGCAGCGACGTGCGCGTCGACGCCGCCTCCGGCGGTCACCCGCCGCTGCTCATCCTGCGCGCCGACGGACAGATCGAGCGGATGGAGCCCACCGGTCCGCTCATCGGCCTGTTCCCCGACATCGAGCTCAGCGACCGGCACCTCCGACTCGAGCCGGGGGACAGCATCATCGCCTACACCGACGGCATCACCGAAGCCCGCACCGGCGAGGAGCTCTTCGGCCACGACCGCCTCGTCGAGCTGGTCGGCACCCTCGCCGGCCGCAGCGCCGACGACATCGCCGGTGCGGTGTCCGAGACGGCGGCTGCCTTCGCGCAGGAAAGCGAAGCCGACGACGCCGCCGTCATCGTGCTGCGAGTCGCCCCGGATCCCATGTCCTGAGCGGGACCTTGCCGTCGCGCTGCCCGATGACGGACGATCCGCACCGGTATCAAAATGCCCGCCGGAGATCCCCGTCGGCGTCAACCGCCCACCGGCCGGGGTCGCCGCGGAGCCGAGCGTGGTCGGTGTCAACCAGGTCGCGTTCAACATCGGACAGAACGTGGGTCGACGAGGGTCACCTGCCGGGACTCGCCGCCCACGATCCACAAGGCGCGGCCGCGGGCCGCGGGTCAGCTGGGTGGCGAGGCCGGCCTGGAGCTGGTTGAGCTGGAGGGTGTCGCGCAGCAGGCACTGCTCGCCGGGCTTCTGCCGGTAGATGACCAGGTGCCGGAGTCGGCGATCACCCCTTCCGCCAGCGTCCACCGCGCCGACGCCTCGCGGCCCCGCGGGGAGGCGGCCACAGCGAGCTGCAGCCACGCGGCAGCGGCGATCATCACCAGCGGCAGCGCGGCCCGGTGCGACCGGTAGACCGCGGCGATGTCAACGACGGTCAACGGCTCGACGGTGTCGGCGTCGAGGTTGGTGTGCCCTGCGAACATCCCGCCGAGGTCGCCGTGGTCGTCGACGAGGCGGGCCATCGCCAACGCGAGCTCACGAGACTCCTCGGTGACCCGGCCGGGGTCCATGTTGAGCCGGGTCGCCACCGCCCGGTCGGGCGCGGTGAGCGCTTCAGGTCAGCATCGTCAGGGTCGCGGTGTCCCCGTGAGCGCTGATCGACGGATGCGCGTGGTCACCGGCCAGACCCCCCACCCGGGCCAGGGTCGCGCTGAGCAGGACCATCTCCAGCTGCCGGCAGGCCCGGCCGGGGGGTGGCCTCCACCAGGGCGCGGACGGTCGCGGTGTCGCGGTGGAACGGATCGGTCGGTGGGAGGTGATGGCCGGCGCCGCCGGGGTCAAGAGGGTTGAGGATCGTGCCGCCGCCGGGTCGCAGTGATCTCGAACGGCTCGGGACGCGCCTCCACCAGGACGTGACCGGCGAAGCGGCGGCGTTGCCCGCGAGGCCCACCGATGCGGCGGTACCGGTCGCGCAGCCGCCGCCGCTCGGCCAGCTCGTCGGCGGCCTGCTGGCGCCGCTCCTCGCGCAGCTGGCTGCGATCCGCCCGCCCGTCGCGGCGGCGCGCGCGGGCGCGAGTCACCCTTTTGGTGGCGGACCCTCGCCTTCGCCGTGACCGGATCACCGGGCGCCTCTGCACAGCGGCAGCGTGAACGCGAAGCCTTGGCGTTGGGTCCCCGACAGCCGGCGCAGCTCCAGCGAGCAGCGCCGGGCGGCTGCCTCGACCTGACCGACCGCGGTCTCGAGCTCGGCCGGGGTGGTGGCGGTGACGGTCACCAGCCACACGACCCGGTACACCGTGCGGCCCTCCACCAGGTCCTCCTCGCGCTGGGCGGCGTCGTGCCAGGCGCGCCGCTGCCGGGCGGAGGTCCCAAACCCCCACGTGCGCGCAGGGTCTGCTCGGACTCGGTGGACCACTGCTGGGTCTGGGCGCGGCGCTCGGCGGCCGTCAGCGGTGTGGGGACATACAGCAGGGACAGGCGGCGCTGGGCCGCACGCCGATCAGCAGGTGCTGGAGGAACTCGCCGGTCACCGGCCGACGCTGGCCGCGGCCCCGTCCACGCCAGGGTTCGGATCGCTGCAACGCACCGCACGCAGGCCGGCGTGCCGCGCACGTCGGTCTACGAGCTCGACCTCGCCCGGGAACCCGAGGGCGCCTGGCGGCTGGGCGGCTGCCGGCAGGCGCAGTGATGCGCCGGGGTCTAGCTGCCATCGCTGTCGTCGTCCTGGTGGCGCCGCTCGGCCTGATCGCCGTCACCGGCACCAGCGATGCCCGCTGGCCGATCGAATTCGACCGCACAGCCCTTGCCGGTGAGATCCCCGAGACGATGCTGTCCGCCTACCTCGACGCAGCCGAAGTGTGGGACATCGACTGGGCGCTGCTCGCAGCGATCAGCAAGCTCGAATGCGACCACGGCCGGTACCGCGCGCCCGGCTGAGGGCCGCCCGGCACCATCAACCACGCGGGCGCGCGCGGACCGATGCAGTTCCTCGGCTCCACCTGGCGCTCCTCCGCCGGACGCTACGAGCTGGACGTGGCCGGCCCCCAGCCCCCGACGGGCAGGGCTATGGCACCGCCGGGGACGGCGACGGCATCGCCGACCCGTGGAACCCCTTCGACGCCGTCCACTCCGCCGCCCGCTAACTCGTCGCGCTCGGTGGCCGAGGAGACCCGCGGGTGGCCGCCAAGAGCTACAACGCCGGCCCGGCCAACCGCAACCCAACCGCCGGCGAGGGCTACACCGCCCGTGCCGTCGAGCTGGTCGCCCACTACCACGCGCTCGCCGGCGCCGGGGGGCCGGGAACACCGCCGGTCGCGGTCGTCCAGGACGGCTACGGACTGCCGTTCGACCCGGCCGGACTGCACGCCGTCACCACCAACGAGGCCACCGCGCGACCCGGAGTGGCAGCTCGTCAAGCTGCACCACTCGGGTCGGGTCGGCATCGACATCTCCCTGCGCGTCGGCACGCCCCTGTACGCCCTCCTGGGCGGTCACGTCGTGTGGGCGGGTGAGTCCGGCAACTTCGGCTACGGGCTGGCCATTCGCAACCCTGACCAGCACGCGTCGGTCACCTACTGCCACCTGTCAGCCATCGACGTGACCGCCGGGCAGCAGGTCGTCGCCGGCCAGCCGGTCGGCCGCTCCGGTGGCCAGCCCGGAACGCCGGGGGCCGGCAACTCCACCGGCCCGCACCTGCACCCGCACATCGACACCCCTCAGGCCGCCGCTGCGCCCAGGCGCTCGCATGGGGCAATGCGCCCCCCGCTACGTGCGGGTGCTGCTCGCGAACCTGTCAGCGGTCCTCGGGGCTGCTGTCGAGGACGGGTTGATCGCTAAGAACCCGGCGAGGTCAGCTGCGGTGAAGGGCCCCGCAGCGCCCCAGGACAAGGTGATCCCATGGCCGGTCGAGCAGGTCGAGGCGGTCGTGACCGCGCACCCGGAGCGGTGGGAGGCGGTCCCCGTCCTCGCTGCGGGCTGCGGGCTGCGACAGGGCGAGGTGTTCGGCGTCCGCGTCGAGGACATCGACTCCTCGGCCGCAAGATGTTCGTGCGCCAGCAGGTCAAGATGCTGCACGGCAAGCCGGTGTTCGCTCCGCCGAAGGGTGGCAAGACCCGTGAGGTGCCACTGCCCGACGTTGTTGCGTTCGCGCTGGGCGAGAGCCTGCGCCGGTGGCCCGCCCGGGAGGTGACCCTGCCTTGACGGGAGGTCGACGGCAACTCAGTCACCGCGATGCGGGTGTTCGTCACCCGCGAGGGCGGCCCGCTGACACGCAGGCACTACAACGTGAACGTATGGAAGCCCGCACTCGTGGGGGCCGGGGTGGAGCCGACGCGGGCGAACGGGATGCACGCGCTGCGGCACCACTACGCCTCGGTCTTGCTGGACGGCGGGGTGAGCATCCGGGCCCTGGCCGAGTACCTGGGGCACGCCGACCCGGGCTTCACCCTGCGCACGTACACGCACCTCATGCCTAGCAGTGAGGACCGCGCCCGCGAGGCGGTGGACGCGGCCCTGAGTCGCCTGGCGCCGGGTACAAGTGAGACCCAGGCGGCACCCTGAGCGGAGTGTGCAGTAGACCAATGAGTCGCCCGCGACATCCACCAGCTCATCGCCTCAGCCATCGGCTCCGAGCCGGCGCTTGACAGACATAGGAGCACCATGGACCGGGTGCGGATAGCCGGGAAAAGTTAGATACTCAGGCCATCAATTAGGCAGGATGGGGGAGCGTCGGTCGGTCAGTCGAAGACCACTGGGCGGGACGCTTAGATGAAGTACTTGTACGAGTACGGCAAAGGGCCTATGCGCGGAGCCGATCCGAGCGCGTCGGCCACCTTCGACGCGTAGGACAGCGTGACCGGGAGTGTTCCGTACAGCGTCTCGGAGTTCCAGTCCATCTTGGTCAGGGCGAGCACCTCGGCCGCGAGTGGTTCCGCTGGTCCCTCGCCGGCCCACCGCCTGAGCAGAATCGGTGCGGGGATGCCTGTGCCTTCCTTGTAGTAGGGGTACCGGGACGGGATGTCGTCCACCGCACCCTGGGTCCAAAGAAGGGCCTCGTTGTCTCCCGCGTGGAGCAGCGTGCCCCTGGTCAGTGGGAACCCCTGCGCCTGCCGTCCGCGGTACCGGATTGCTCGCCACGGCGTGTGTTGCTGGACCTGGATGAGCTGGACGTCGGGGACGCCCTCGAGCGCATCAAGGCACCCATCGACTTCGCGGCGGAAGAACTCCGTCGACTTGTGGACGACTATCCGCTGGGGATGCCGGCCCGCGTGCCTGTCGGCGTACAGACCGACTGCCCTCGACACCACTGTGCGCATCTGCTGCCGTGTCAGGAACGGGTTGCGGCCATTCACGACGACGCCGTCGTCTGCGCGGACCTCATAGGCGAGGAATTCCAGCCCAGATCCTTCGGCGTCGAACACCTGGGCGCAGCAGGTCACGAAGCGAGTGTGACCGGGGACCCGCTTCAGGGTGTACGCCAGCCCGAGGAACGCCGTTCCGTCGTCGGCACGGTCCACCTTGTACGGCGTGCCGCCGGCCTTGGCGTAGCACGCCAGGGACAGGGTCCACCCGACGGAGCACGCGTCCCGCTGTCCCTGTGCGGTGCGTTGGCGGACGAGCTGGGTGGGGATCCCCAGGGCTGCTGATGTCCCTTTGACGAAGCTGTGTAGGTCGAACGGGTCGTCGTCGTCCCCGTAGAACCCCGCGGCGAGGCTGTCGGGCAGGTACAGCCAGACGATGTCGTAGTCGCTGCGCGTGTCGCGCAGAGACCGAAGGCCGTCGGCTATTGCTGCCGCGAAGACGGTGTGTGGATTAGGAGCCGCAGCCATCCTGTGGGGCAGGTCCTCGGCGAACCGGACGTGGCTGCGCTCGTCGGCCGGGGCGAGGTCGACACCAAACGCGGCGGTCATGCCAGGGTAGTCAATGAGGTAGTCGCTGCGGGTCTGTTTCGGCTGTGCCGACAGCAGCAGTCGTATGAGACTGCTCATATCGCGGCCGCTACCTGGCGGTGCGAGCGTTGCGACCCTGACGACCGGCGGGACGGCACCCGTAACCTCGTCGCTGTACGGCCCGAACTGTGTCAGTCCCCGAAGCGGGTGGACGTCGACCGCGTCGCGGTCGGACGGCGAGAACAGCAGACGCGGCTCGGGGAGTTCCCGCGTGTCGGGAAACCTGAATGGCAGCGGAGGGCTGTCTGTGACGTTAACCGGCACGGCGTGCCTCCTGGGTCGGTTCGGTGCGCGCATACGCAGTGCGGGTCCTCAGCCGAAACGATGCGTCGATACCGGCTTGGTCACCGAACCCGAATAGTGCGAGTTCGGCTCCTGTTTCGGGCGCGATCATCTTCGTCCACGCCGTGATGAGCGCGTCGGCAACGTCGTTGTATCGGTGGTCAAGGCGCCCCTTGAGGAATCGGGCACGCGGCGTGTCCGCGTCGCGGTCGTCGGGCCGGACCGACCCAGCCCGCCTCCCGGAGGGCCGTCCGCTTTCGTCTTCGACCCACACGGACGGACGTAGCACGACCCACAGCCGGTTGAACCGATGGTCGAGCCGCAACTCGACCGACTCGGCCCACCGCAGGCTGGTGCCTGGCACCGTGCCGCATACCGCCGTGCCCCCCACGAGTTGGCGGTTGAACTTCCGCTCCTCGGCTGTCGCTGCCACGGCCACGGCGGACTTGAGCGGCCCCAACAGCGCAGTCTCGGCCTTTGCGGCAGCGACAATAAGGCGGCGGTTGTCCCGGCGCGCCCGCGGGGCGGGTTCCAGCGGTGCAGCCCGAAGAATCGCACCGGTCAGAGCTGCGTACAGCAGCCCCTGCTCCATGCTGCTTGTCCTCGCGATCCTGTCGGGATCGAGCAGCGACTGTGACCAACCTGATATGCCGAACGGATCGAACGTCCTGCGGACATCCGCGTCGAGACCGAATGCCAAGACTCCCTGACGAGTACGGCACGCGACCACCGGTGCGTCCGCTGCCTCGACCGCTGCCAGCACTTCCGAGTGGCCACCTATGGTGCACTCCACCCGCCGGACCACCTTGGGGTATCCGATGACTTCGAGGGCGTTAAGTCGTACCGCGTCGCCGTCTGATGAGGTCCCGGGGAGAACGAACGGCATTTCGTGGCGAACCGGGCGGTGCGGCGTGAGCACCTTGGACACAGATGCGGGAACGGTCGACATCTCCACCAACCTGGTGATGAGCTCGCCGAATGTCTCGGCCTTGACCTTGTGTGCGTCCACGCCGCCAGCGCGGACCTCTGCAAGCAGCGCGTCGACTTGTGGCGGCGGCGGGTCGGCGCTGCGGTGGACCCAGAAGAGCCCGTGGGGAAAGGGGGTCGAGCCGGTCAGGACGCCGTGCAACGCGTCCAGCACTGATGCGTCACGCCCGCTGAACCCCGCCACGATGAGGCCATACCGCTGCCCGGCCGTGATGAGCGCTTGGCGCAACCGCTGGTCCTGTGCCTGCAGTTCGTCGCCAGTGTTCTTGAGCCGTTCGTACCGGTAGTCGCCGTGCAGTTTGACGTACAGCGGGACCCGCCCTTCGGTCACCGCGCGCACGGCGGCGTCGCCGGATTCGGGGGTTGCCGTCATCAGAGACGTGGCTGCCCCGAACCGTTCGCACGCGCGTTCAACCACCTGGTCGAAGTTCGTCGTCCACACCATGTCCACGCGGCGCGCTGCGATAAGAGCCGCGAAGCAGAGGTTCGCGTAGCCAGGCTGGGCCGCCTCGAGCCTGTCTTGCAAGTAGCGCCGCCGGTCCTCTGGGCGCGAGTACACGGCTTCCATGACTGCGGCGTACTCGTCCCTGTGCCCAGCGGGCGGCAGTCCGAGCGCCTCGACGAAGTCCTGAACCCGCTGCTTCACACCGGGTTCGGTGAAGTCGGCGGCCGAGGGGAGCCTGTTGCCCTTGGACACGTACAGGACCCGTTTGAGGTCGTCGATCATCTGCCCGGCTGTGGGGGCACGTGCTGAGACTGAAGCTCCTGCTCCCAGGAGCCACATGAGGTCGGATCCTCGTACCCCGTGGATGCGTACGAGTTCGTCAAGCTCCAATGGTGCGCCTTACCAGGATCGGGTCCAGGTGGACATAGTAGCTCGGCGGTGTCGCTTCACGCTTCCGTAATTCCACAGGAGAGATTCGTCGGCGTCTGGGCTGGCGGGAGCACACACGGTGGGATGCCCTCGGAGGCTCAGACTTCCGTCACTTGTTAACGATTCGGCGGTACCGTCGGCCGGACGGCAACAGAGCTCGGAGGGTGCATGATCGACTTCCGCGTCGGTGACGGCCGCCGGCGGGGGTGGGGACCCGACGACGACTGGGGCGCCTGGTTCGGCTCAGGCGTCCTGCGCGGCCTCGTCGAGGTCATCGACTGCTTCCTCGACGAGCCGATGCCGTTCAGCGCCCGCTCCGGCCCAGCGCGTGCCGCTCTCGGCTGCGTCCCTTGGCTCAGCCACCGAGACGTCACCGACCGGCTGTCTCGGATGCGGACCTGCGTCGTGGTCGACAAGCCTGACCGGGCGACCCGCTGGCACCGAGCGCTCCAAGAGGCTGGCGAGCCCTTCCCGCCGCAAGCCTTGCCGGGGTTCGACTCCTATGCGCCGCGTTCCCCCGAGGGAGAACCTGTCGTCGTCGGCCCCCACGGTCCCTGGCCCCCGTACGAGACCCCCGGCCTGGGTCCTGTGCGGGTCGCTGGCTTCCGCGGCGATAAGACGGCGCCACTCCTGCACGCGAAGGTCCTTGTCCTCGGCTACACGTACTGGGCTGAAGATGAGTTCTCCCGCGAGTTGATGCTGTTCCGGCCGCGGCTGGTCTGGTGGGGCTCCGCGAACTGGACTCGCGGGGCGGAGCGGCACATCGAGGTCGGCACGTACTCCGACGACGGCGACCTTCTCGACGACGCAACTCGCTTCATCAGCGACCTGGTCAAGATCTCCGAGCCGCTGGATACGACGAGCAGTTTCCCCGAGCCCGAGTTCGCCGAAGTCGACTTCGACGATGCCGCGTTCATCGAGTACCTGGACGAGTACGGCGACTGCTACGAGGAGGAAGAGGCCGACGACGCGAGGCCGTCCATCGACCAGTCGGAGGAGTATGGGTTCCTCCCAGAGGAAGCCGACGACTAGGGATGCCGCGCACCAAGCGCGTGACGAAACGGTTCGCGAGCCGGATGCAGTCCTGGCTTCGCGGTGCCCGCATGCAGGGCCTCGACCTCTTCGGGGGTCGTGACCTGGTTCGTGCAGCGCAGCATGCTTCGCTTCGCGGTGAATCGGGTGTTGCTCGGCGATGCACATGCCGGTTCCGCAGTTCGGCAATCGAGCGAACGCTCGCCGCGAACGCCTCAACCCTGGACTAGGAAATTGGCCGCCGGATTGAACTCGCGTCCACCTCAGTCAACTTTCTGGGATCAAGCTGCTACCAAGGCCATGACGCCATGGCCTGGAGCACTCCTCCCAGAACGATTTCCCCCGCCGAAACAATGGCAGCTCCGTTCGAACGGCGCTGATCCTGCAGGGTCGATCGCACGTCGGCAACTCGTGACTTGTGAACCTCATACAGCGCCGCGCTGACCTCGTTCTTGATCGCGCCCTTCAAGGTGTCAACCTCGTCTTGCAGCGCCGCGATGCTGCGCTGCCCAAGCGAATCGTGGGCGTACCGCTCATGCAGAAATCCGGCCGGATCAGTTGCCAACGCTCGCGCGGCGCGTTGGTAGCCGCGAATGGCCCACCACAGCACGCCGACTACGCCCAGGACCTCCAAGACGAGACCTATGAAGGTCAGTGCCATGTCCATCCTCCTCGCCGTAGCGTCGCTGGCCGCCGGGAGGATCTTCCCCTGGTGCCCGAGCAAATGCGGTCTGACGAGCATTCAAGTCGGTGGGCTGGCCCTCCACACGCGCAACCTGTCGAGGCTCCACGACGCGGGGCCCGGCGGCCCAGGGGATAGCGCTCTTGGTAGCAAACGACGGTAAGGTCGCCCTGGAAATCCGTCTGGGGGGTGGAGACGATCGACCTGTCACTGCTCATAGGCTGGCTCGGGCTGCTCGCGGGGACGGCGGGGGTCATTGCTTCGCTCGTCACGTACAGGCGCGCGGCTGAGAAGGCCCCCGCCTGTCTACGTGATCACTGGTCGTCCGCTTGCACGTTCCCACCCCCAACGAGGAATCGAAGTTACCTACGACGGCAAGGCGATTGACGCTGTGCACCAGCTGTTCATCGCCTTCTGGAATGCCGGCCAAGGCCCGTTGAGGCAGGAGGACATACCGCCCCACGAGCCGATCTCCTTCAGTCGGCCTGACGGCGTGACGGTCCTGGATGCTCGCCTGGCGAAGGTATCCAATGACGCCACCAGGTTCACCGTGACGAGCCACGACGACCGCACGATTGGGGTGAATTTTCACCACTTGGACGCGAGTGAGGGAGCGCTGGTGGAGGTGCTCCACGACAAGGGGTTCGCGATTCCAAGGGCCACCGGCAAGGTCATCGGCGCACGAGGCCCTATCGAAGAGATAGATACTCCCCTATGGGATGACCCAGGTGGCCACAGACCCCTCTTTGTCTCATCCTGGGTCAGTGGCGCTATCTCGGTCATCCTGGGAACCGTCGCGGTCCTTACCGGGTGGCTCTCAATTGCCACGTGGGCGCTCGTCGCAGGTGTGTTCGCGCTCTTGAGTTTCGCCGGGGCGCGCAGCTCCTACCGCAAGGACGTGAGGTTCATTGCCGAGGCGATCCGCCCCCACCCCTACAACATCCTCAGGATGTTCCGCAGTCGGGCAGTCCAGGCCGACGACTCATCGATACAGGGTTTGTAACGGGAGCAACCCGCCCGTGCCGTGACCCGCCCATGGCGTTTCGGTCGCCTGGTTGCCCAGACCAGGAGTTCGCGCGACATTTGCCCCGCTTGCCGGTCCGACGGCCCTTCCTACCGTGAATGCCGCTCCAGGTGGTGATAGCGGCCGCGTCGCCGTTTGGACAAGTGGGCGAACTCTGAACCCGCCCGAACGTTGCGATATCAGGCTGAACCATGAGCTATTGACAGCTGTGGTTAGCGGACGATGCACAACGAGGACCGCGCCCATGATCCGGCAGGCGCGGTCCTCAGTCAGCTGTCGTGTGGCCCAGATGTGGCCCAGACGGCCCTCCGACCGACATTTGCGCAGGTCAGAGGCCTGCCCTGTCAGATGTCGTAGTAGAGGTGGAACTCGTAGGGGTGGGGCCGCAGGCGGACCTGGGAGACCTCCTCGTCCATCTTGAACTCGATCCAGGTCTCGATGACGTCTTCGGTGAAGACCCCGCCCTCGAGGAGGAACTCGTGGTCGGTCTCGAGCGCGGCGAGAGCCTCCTCGAGGCTCGCGGGGACGCTCGGCAGGTCCAGCAGCGCCTCGCGGGGCAGCTCGTAGATGTCCTTGTCGACGGGGTCGGGCGGCTCGATCTTGTTGCGCACGCCGTCGAGGCCGGCCATGAGCATGGCGCTGAAGGCGAGGTAGGGGTTGCACGAGGGGTCGGGCACCCGGAACTCCACCCGCTTTGACTTCGGCGACTGGCTGATGAGCGGGATGCGGCATGCCGCCGACCGGTTGCGCTGGCTGTAGACGAGGTTCACCGGCGCCTCGAAGCCAGGCACGAGCCGGCGGTAGGAGTTCACCGTCGGGTTGGAGAATGCGAGCACCGCCGGCGCGTGCTGGAGGAGGCCGCCGATGTAGTAGCGGGCGGTGTCGGACAGCTGCGCGTACCCCTGCTCGTCGAAGAACAGCGGCTCGTCGCCGTTCCACAGCGACATGTGGGTGTGCATCCCCGAGCCGTTGTCGCCGAAGATCGGCTTCGGCATGAACGTCACCGTCTTCAGGTGCTGGCGGGCGACGTTCTTCACGATGTACTTGAACATCATGACCTTGTCCGACATGCGCAGGAGGCTGTCGAACTTGATGTCGATCTCCCCCTGGCCGGCGCTGCCGACCTCGTGGTGCTGGAGCTCGACCTCGATGCCTGCCCGCTCGAGCTCGACCGTCATCTCGCTGCGCAGGTCGGTGTAGTGGTCCATCGGCGGGACCGGGAAGTAGCCCTGCTTGTGCCGGACCTTGTAGCCGAGGTTGGGTCCTTCGTCCTTACCCGAGTTCCACGCGCCCTCCACCGCGTCGATGTGGAAGTACGACTCGTGGGGCTTGGTGTCGAAGCGGATGTCGTCGAAGATGAAGAACTCCGCCTCGGGGCCGAAGTAGGCGGTGTCGGCGATGCCCGTGCCGGAGAGGTACTGCTCGGCCTTGCGGGCGATGTGGCGCGGGTCGCGACTGTAGGACTCCCCGGTGACCGGGTCCCTCACGAAGCAGTTGAGGACGAGCGTCTTGTGCTGGCGGAACGGGTCGAGCACCGCCGTATCGGTATCGGGCACGAGGATCATGTCGGATTCCTGGATCTCCTGGAACCCCCGCACGGACGAGCCGTCGAACCCGAGGCCGTCGGTGAAGACCTCCTCCTCCATGACGTGTGCCGGGACGGTGAAGTGCTGCATCAGCCCCGGCAGATCGCAGAACCGGAAGTCGACGAACTCCACGCCCTCCTCGGAGATCCTCGACAGCACGTCGTCTGATGAGGCCAACTCGGCTCCTTTGCGTTCTCTGCGTACTCTCGGACGGTGCGCCAACACCCTACGCGGGTGCCGTCACACCGTGATTACTCCATTGTTTCCGACGTGTTACCGCTCGCCGTCGCGCCGCGCGGAGGGCACGAGGGCCGCTGCGGCGTCGCCGGACGCCCCGTCGCGCTGGCGCACCCAGACGGTCCTCTGCGGGAACGGGATCTCGATGCCTTCCTCGTCGAAGGCCGCCTTGAGGCGCGCGCGGTACTCGCGGTTGACGGGGAACTGCTTGCCCGGGACCGTCTTGATGACGATCCGCATCGTGAGCTGGTCACTGGCGAAGTCCTGCAGCCCCCACACGTCCGGTTCGTCGAGGATGAGGTCCCCCCACTCCTCGTCCCGCCACATGTCGTCGGCGACACGCTTCATGACGCGCTTCGCATGCTCGACGTCGGTGTCGTAGGCCACCCCCACGTCGAGCAGGGACCGGGCCCACTGCTGGCTCATGTTGCCGACCCGGTTGATCTGGCCGTTCGGGACGTGCCACACCGTGCCCTCGACGTCGCGCAGCCGTGTGGTGCGCAGCGTGATCGCCTCGATGGTGCCGCGCGCCTCGCCGACGTCGACGATGTCGCCGATGCCGTACTGGTCCTCCATGAGCATGAAGATGCCCGACAGGAAGTCCTTCACGAGGCTCTGCGCGCCGAAGCCCAGTGCGACACCGACGATCCCGGCGCCGGCGATGAGCGGGCCGACGCTGATGCCGAGCACGTCGAGCACCATGACGGCGGCGATGGCCCATATAGCGAACGTGGCGAGGCTTCGCAGGACCCCGCCGATCGTCTCGGTGCGCATGTTCGCGCGGGCGAGGTCGAGCGGTCCGGTCGCCCCTAGCGGCCCCCTGCCGCGCAGGGTCTCGAGCTTGGCGAGCCCCTCCTCCCTCACCCGGCGCATGAAGGCCTTGATGGCCTTGCGCATGAGCCGGTTCGCGAGGTACGCGAGGACGAGGATGAGGATGATCTGCAGCAGCGTCGGGATGATCCGTCCCGCGAGTGCGGAGACCACGACGCTGCCGCTCGTCTCGAAGACCCACGTGCAGATCGGCCCGGGCTCCTCGCCGCAGGCGCTCTGGAACCGGTCGATGTCCTCGGGGGCGACGTCGGGGAGGTTGTCGGCGGCCTGGGCGAGCAGGACGCTCAAGGTCAGGAGGGGCGCGTGCATCCGATGCAGCTCCTGGTCGGGAGACGTTGGTGCGCAGCCTAGTGGCGGGACTACCGCTCTGCTACACGAGCGTCTAGCCGGTCACGGCCCGTCGAGCCGCGGGCCGCCCTGGCCGGCTGGAAGGGGGCTGTCGGGTCGCTGCCACACGCCGGCGTCGGCCGCCTGGCGCCCGGCCCGGTACGACGAGCGGACGAGCGGACCGGCCGCGACGTGGCGGAACCCCAGCGCGCGGCCGAGCACGGCGTAGCGGTCGAACTCGGCCGGTTCGACGTAGCGCTGCAGGGCGATGTGGCGGTGATCGGGCTGCAGGTACTGGCCGATGGTCAGGATGTCGACGCCGACGGCGCGCAGGTCGCGCATCGCCTCGGTGACCTCGTCGGCGGTCTCGCCCAGGCCGAGGATGAGGTTGGACTTCGTCGCGCACCGGCGGGGAAGCCAGCTGCGGGCGCGCTCGAGGACCTCGAGGCTGCGCTCGTAGCGAAACGCCGGGCGGACATGGCGGATCAGGCGGCGGACGGTCTCGAGGTTGTGGGCGAAGACGTCCGGGCGCGCGTCGGTGACCGTGCGCAGGTGCTCCGGCCGGCCGTGGAAGTCGTCGGTGAGCAGCTCGACGCCGCAGCCGGGCGCCCGGACGCGAATCTGCCGGCAGGTCTCGGCATACAGCCAGGCGCCCCGGTCGGCCAGGTCGTCGCGCGACACCCCGGTGACGACCGCGAAACGCAGTCCCATGGCGGCGACCGTCTCGGCCACCCGGCGCGGCTCGTCGGTGTCGTAGCCGGGGGGCATGCCGGTCGCGATGTCGCAGAAGCCGCAGCGGCGGGTGCAGGTGTCGCCGCCGACGAGGAACGTCGCCTCGCGGTCCTCCCAGCACTGGAAGATGTTCGGGCAGGACGCCTCCTCGCACACGGTGTGCAGGCCCTGCCGGCGCATGCGGGCCTTGATGTCGCGGTAGTTGGGGCCGGCGAGCGGCACCGGCTGCTTGAGCCAGCGCGGCTTGCGCTCGGGGATCGGGGGGACGCCGACCACGGTCAGCCGGGTCGCGCCCTCGGGGATCACTGGCATCACGTACGCCCTCGCGGCTTCGTGGTGAGGCCCCGAGTCTAGCGAGCCGTCGACAAGGCTTGCGGAGCGAGCCAGGCGAACGGCGCGAGGTTGCGGAGGATCCCGAACGCTCCGAGCACGACGAGCGCCGTGGCGAGCAGCGCCCACCACACGCCGGCGGGCAGTCGCGGGACGGGCAGGCGGGGTCGGCCGAGTGCGCGGCCGGCCCAGGCGAGCCACGCGTAGGCCGCGAGGGGGGCGGCGAGAACGAGGAGGAGGTTCGCTCCGGCCGCCGCCGCGACGTCGCCGCGGGCGAGATGGTGGACGGCCCGCAGCGATCCGCACAATGGGCACCAGAGCCCGGTCGTCGCGTTGAAGGGGCACAGCCCGTAGCGGCCCGGGACGGAAGGGGCGGCGAGAGCGACGAGCGCGCATGCGGCGAGCGCGAGCGACCCGGACCCGAGCGCTGCCGCGAAGCCTGCCGGTGCGCGTGGCCTTCGGGCCGCGCAGTCGCTCGGGGCGCAGATCTCGGGCACGGCCGTCACCCACCCATCAGCGGCAGGAACGCGCCGAGCAACCCGAACACGAAGAACAGCACGACCCCCAGCACGACGAACGCCGCGCCGATCCACCCGACGACGATCGCAGCCGTCGCGATGCCGTCACCGCCCTGCGTTCCACCGGAGGAGCGGATCTGTCCGCGGGAGAGGTAGCCGAGGACGAGCCCGACGACCACCCCGACGACGCCGATCCCGCACATCCACAGGGTGAGCAGGCCGAGGATGCTCGCGACGAGCGCCGCGACGGCCATGCCGTTCGTGGGTGTCGTCGGCGCGCCGGCCTGCCCGCCACCCCAGCCAACAGCCGCCTGCTCCCAGGACGGCTGCTGTCCCGGACCCGCCCACGGTGGGGCCGCCTGCCCGGGCGGCGGGACCGCGCCCGGCACGAAGCTGCCCGGCGGCGGGGGCGGGGTCGCCCACGGGTCGCCGCCCCGGCCCTCCTCGGGCGGCCCCTCGTACGGCGGTGTGCTCATGCGACGCTCCTCGATCCTGGCACGTTGCCCGCAGCGTAGGGCACCCGCCTCCCGGGCGGACGACCCGCTCCTGCGGTCAGCGCTCGCTTCAGCGACGGACGCGCGGCGTCATCCCGACCTCGTCCGGGGAGGCGAACCGCAGGTCGCGGTCAAGCGCCCGGGCGAGCTCGACGAGCAGGCGGGGACCGACGTCGGCGACCGTCGTGGCCACGCCGAGGGACGCGAGCGAGCACACGCCGGCGTCGCGGATGCCGCAAGGGACGATGCCGGCGAAGTCGTCGAGGTCGGTGGTGACGTTGAAGGCCAGGCCGTGGCTCGTCACACCGTCCTCGACGCGGATGCCGATGGCCGCGAGCTTCTCGCCGCCGACCCACACCCCGGTGCGACGCCGGTCGGGCCGGGCGACGATCCCGTAGGCGGCCGCGGTGCGCACGCACGCCTCCTCGAGGGCCTCGACGTAGGCGCGGACCGCCCGGCGGGCGCGGAGGCGGACGATGGGGTAGACGACGAGCTGGCCGGGCCCGTGGTAGGTGACGTCCCCGCCCCGGTCGACGGCGACGACGGGGATGGGCCGCGTGCCGAGGACGTGCGCGGCGACGTCGGCGTGGCGCCCGGCCGTGTACACCGGCTCGTGCTCGCAGCTGAGCAGCACGTCGTCGACCGCATCGGCCCTGCGGGCGCTGACGAGCGCGCGCTGCCAGCGGAGCCCGTCAGCGTACGTGAGGCGCCCGCAGTCGACGGCGAGCATCAGTACCGGATCTCGCCGGCCCAGTCGTGGGTCTCCACGACCTCGGCGACGTCGGAGACGAACCGTGCCGCGTCGGCCCCGTCGATGAGGCGGTGGTCGTACGTGAGGCAGAGGTAGACCATGTCGCGGATGGCGATCGCCTCGCCGCCGTCGTCGGTGACGACGACCGGCCGCTTCTGGATGGCGCCGGTCGCGAGGATCGCGACCTCCGGGTAGTTGAGGATCGGGGTGTCGAGCAGCACGCCGCGGCTGCCGGTGTTCGTCACGGTGAACGTGCCACCCTCGATGTCCTGCATCTCGAGCTTCTTGTCGCCGCGTGCCTTGTCGGCGGCCTCCTTGATCCCGCGCGCGAGGCCGGCGAGGGTGAGGTCGTCGGCGCCCTTGACGTTCGGGACGAGCAGGCCCTTCGGCGTGTCGACGGCGATGCCGAGGTTGACGTAGCCGTGGATCTTGACCTTGCCCGCGTCCCAGTCGGCCTGGGCGTTCACGAGCTCGTGGCGGCGGATCGCGAGCACGGCCGCACGGGCGAGGAACACGAACGGGGACAGCGACACGCCCTCGCGGGCCTTGAACTCCTCCTTCACCCGCTCGCGAAGCCGCATGACGCGGGTGACGTCGGCCTCCTGCACCGTCGTGAGCTGCGCTGACGAGCTCATCGACTCCATCATCTTGGCGGCGATGCGCTGGCGGATGCGGGAGAGGTCCTCGACGCGCTCCCGCTCGCCCTCGCGCAGGGAGATGCGCCGCGCGGGCTGCGGGGACCGCTGGGGCGCCCGAGCGGGAGCCGCCTGGTCGCTCGGCGCGGCCGCCTGACCCCCGCCCTGGCCCGAGATGGCCGCCTCGACGTCCTCGCGGGTGATCCGACCTCCCTGGCCGGAGCCGGAGACCTGCGACACGTCGATGCCGTGCTCGGCCACCATCCGGCGCACGATCGGCGACATGAGCTGCGTCTCGCCGTTGCCCTGGCCGGCCGGCGCCGCGGCGGCCGGCGCCTCGGCGGCCGGACGCTCCTGCGCCTGCCCGGGCGCGTCGGCGGGTGGCGTCGCCTGCGCCGCTCCGTCCGCGGACTCGGTGCCCTGCGGCGCGGCTGCCTCGCCGCCGGTCGCCTGTGCGCCACCGGTGTCCTCGCCCGCCTCGGCGATGATGGCGACGACCGTCCCGACGTCGACCGTCTCGTCGACGTCGACGCGGATCTCCTTCAGGACACCCGACGTCGGTGCGGGCACCTCGGTGTCGATCTTGTCCGAGCTGAGCTCGAAGAGCGGCTGGTCGGCCTGGACCTCCTCGCCGATCCCGACGAGCCATGCGGTGATGGTGCCCTCGGTGACGCTCTCACCGAGCTGGGGCAGGGTCACTTCGGTTGCCACGGGCGTTGCTCCTCTCGTCCCTGACGGCTAGCCGTGCAGGGGGTTGCCGGCGAGCTTCATGTGCGCTTCTCCGAGCGCCTCCGTGAGGGTGGGGTGGGGATGGATGAACTGGGCGACCTCGGTCGGCAGGGCCTCCCAGTTGTAGATGAGCTGCCCCTCGGCGATGAGGTCGGTCGCCCTCGGCCCGACGATGTGGATGCCGAGGACCTTGCCCCCGTCCTTCGCCGCGAGCACCTTCACGTGTCCGCCGGCCTTCATCATCATCGCGCGGCCGTTGTGCGAGAACGGGAACGTCGCGGTGTCGTACTCGATGCCGGCCTCCCTCACCTGCTCCTCGGTGAGCCCGACGCTCGCGATCTCCGGGTGCGAGTAGGTCACGCGCGGGACGCCCGCGTAGTCGATGGCGGTCGTGGGCCGGTCCGCGAGGTGCTCCGCGACGAGGAAGCCCTCCTGGAACGAGGCGTGCGCGAGGCCGAGCGCCGGCGGCGGCAGGATGTCGCCGATGGCGTAGACCCCCTCGGCGCTCGTGCGGCACAGGCCGTCGACCGGCACGTATCCGCGCTCCACGGTGATGCCGGCGTCCTCGTAGCCGAGGTCCTCGGTGACCGGCCTGCGCCCGATGGCGATCATGAGCACGTCGCCCTCGAGCTGCTGCTCGCCCTTCGGGCCTTCTACAGTGACGCGCACGCCCCCGTCGCCCTTCTCGACCCTCGTGAGCCGCGTCGACGTGAGGGCGGTGATGCCGCGGCGCTTGAAGTCGCGGGCCAGCGCCTTGCGCGTGTCGGGATCCTCGTTCGGCACGAGGCCGTCGAGCATCTCGACGATCGTGACCTCCTGTGCCCCGAAGGCGTTCCACACCGTGGCGAACTCCACACCGACGGCGCCCGCCCCGAGCACGATGGGACGTTCCGGCAGGGCCTCCCGGTACAGCGCGTGGTCGCTCGTGATGACGGTCTCCCCGTCGATCTCCGCGCCCTCCACCGGTATCCCGCGGGGCACCGACCCCGTCGCGAGGACGAGCCCGCGCCCGGCGGTCAGGGTGCGCTCGCCCTCCCCGGTGCTCACCACCACCGTGCGCGCGTCCTTCAGGCCGCCGATGCCGGCGATCGTGTCGACGCCGCGCGACTTGAGCGTGGCCTGCAGCCCCTTCCAGTTCGCGTCGACGACGGACTGCTTGTAGTCGAGCAGCGCCGCGACCTCGATGCCGTCGTAGCTCGCGCGCACGCCGTAGTCGCCGGCGTGCTGGACATGCTCGGCCACCTCCGCCGCCTGGAGGAACGCCTTCGTCGGGATGCAGCCCCAGTGCAGGCAGGTCCCGCCCACCTTGTCCTTCTCGACGAGGGCCACCTGCAGCCCGAGGTCCGCCGCGCGCAGCGCGCAGGAGTACCCGCCCGTGCCGCCGCCCAGGACGATGAGCTCATAGCTGTCGGCCATACCGGTTCACCCCTGCTGATCGCGGTCTTGCTCGCATCCTATCGACGCGTGCAGCGCCCTTTAGGCTGCTCTTACCCGCTTGACGAGGAGCCCACCGTGCCCGTGCTGCGCCGCTCGCCGCTCGACGACCGTCACCGTGCGCGGGGGGCCACCATGACGGGCTTCGGTGGGTGGGAGATGCCGCTCGACTACGGAAGCGTCGTGGCCGAGCACCGGGCCGTGCGCACCTCGTGCGGCGTGTTCGACCTCTCCCACCTCGGCACCGTGCGGGTCACCGGCGACGGCGCGCAGGCCTGCCTGCGGCGGGCGTTCACCAACGACGTCGCGCAGCTCGCGCCGGGGCGGGCGCACTACACGCTGTGCCTGAACACCGACGGCGGCATCGTCGACGACCTGCTCGTGTACCACCTCGACGGGGGCTTCTTCGTCGTGCCGAACGCCGCCAACGCCGCCGCGGTCGGGGATGCGCTCACGGCGGCGGCCGCGGCGGCAGGCGGCTGCGAGGTCGTCGACGTGAAGGACCACCTCGCCTGCCTGGCCGTGCAGGGACCGGATTCCGCCGAGGTGGTCACCGGCACCGGGTGCGACGTCGGGGACCTCGCCTACCTCGACTGCCGCGCCACCCCAGGGGGGCTTCCCCCGGCGGGCGGCGTGCTCGCGCGCTCCGGCTACACCGGCGAGCGCGGCTACGAGCTGTTCCTGCCGGCGGAGCACGCCGCTGCGCTGTGGGACCGCCTCGTCGATGCCGGCGCGACGCCGGCCGGGCTCGGCAGCCGCGACACCCTGCGTCTGGAGATGGGCTACCCACTGCACGGCCAGGACATCACCCCCGCGACGTCGCCGGTAGAGGCCCGCCTCGGCTGGGCGGTGAAGGGCAGCGGGTTCGTCGGCGAGGAGGCCTACCGCACGGCGCAGGGGGCCGGCGCGCCGCGCCTGCTGTGGGGCCTGCGCGCAACCGGCCGCGGGATCCCCCGTGCGGGCTGCGTCGTCCACCGCGAAGGCGAGGAGCTCGGTGCCGTGACGAGCGGGTCGTTCTCGCCGACGCTGCGCGTCGGGATCGCGATGGGCTACGTCGACGCGACCCCCGGCGAGCGCGTGGAGATCGACGTGCGGGGCAAGACGGTCGCCGCCGAGGTCGTCCGCCCGCCGTTCGTCGACGCGTCGCCGAAGCGCTGAGCGGGCGCCGCCCCGCAGTCAGGCGGGCGGCAGCGCGAGCATCCGGTCGAGCGCCCCGCGGGCCCAGTACGCGGTGTCGGGGTCGACCCGGACGGGGTTCACGACCTCACCGGCGACGAGCGACTCGAGGACCCACACGAGGTGGGGGAGGTCGATCCGGTTCATCGTGGCGCAGAAGCAGACCTTGTCGTTCAGGAACGTGATGGTCTGCTCCGGGTGCTGCTGAGCGAGGCGCCCGACGAGGTTGAGCTCGGTGCCGATCGCCCACGACGTGCCGGGTGGTGCCTCGCGCACGGTGCGGATGATGAACTCCGTCGAGCCGACGAGGTCGGCGTGCTCGGCGACCTCGTGGCGGACCTCGGGATGCACGAGCACCCGCACCCTCGGGAGTCTGGCGCGCACGAGCTCGACGTGGTGCGGGAGGAACGTGCCGTGGACGCTGCAGTGCCCCTTCCACAGGATCATCCGCGCCTGCCGCAGCGCCTCCGGGTCGAGCCCGCCGCCGGGCCGGTGCGGGTCGTAGACGACGCACTCGTCGAGGGACAGCCCGAGCCGGCGGACGGCGGTGTTGCGGCCGAGGTGCTCGTCGGGCAGGAACAGCACCTGCGAGCCCTGCGCGAAGGCCCACCGCAACGCCTGGTCCGCGTTGGACGACGTGCACACCACGCCGCCGTGGCGGCCGGTGAACGCCTTGATGGCGGCCGAGGAGTTCATGTACGTCAGGGGGACCACCGCGCCGCAGCCGGCCTCTTCGAGGTCCGCCCAGGCACCCTCGACCTGGCCGATCTCGGCCATGTCGGCCATGGAGCAGCCGGCGGCCATGTCCGGCAGGACGACCGTGGTCTCCGGCGGCGTGAGAAGGTCGGCGGTCTCGGCCATGAAGTGGACGCCGCAGAACACGATGAAGGGCGCCCCGTTGGCCGCGGCGCCCGTGGCGAGCTTGAAGCTGTCGCCGCGCAGGTCGGCGAACGCGATGACCTCGTCGCGCTGGTAGTGGTGGCCGAGGATCACCACCTGGTCGCCGAGGGCGGCGCGCGCCGTGCGCGCACGCTCGACGAGGCCCGGGTCGCTCGGGTCGGGCACGACACCGGGGCAGATCGTCCCCCGCTCGCTGCCGGGGTCCGCACGCGACCCGAGCAGCAGCAGCGGCGTCGTCTCCGCCGCCTCGCGAAGGGTGGTTCCTTCGTTCATCGGTTCACGTGTCCTTGACCGCCGGGTGGCCCCTGGCGTCGGCTCTCGACCGGCCTGTCACGGCAAGGGGAGGTGTGTCAACGTAACATCTGCCCGCCCCGTCGCAGGGCGGGGCGTGCGGCGGGCGGCTCTACACTCGGTCGGCATGCGGGTCGTCGTCGCACCGGACAAGTTCGCCGGCACGCTCACCGCCGCCGAGGCCGGGGAGGCCATGGGGGCCGGATGGTCGCGGGCACGTCCCGGCGACGACGTCGTCGTCGTGCCGATGGCCGACGGGGGAGAAGGCACCGCGGACGTCGTCGCGGCCGCGGTGCCCGGCGCGCAGCGCATGTCCGCCGAGGTTGCCGACGCACGCGGCAGCGCCGTGGAGGCCGCCTGGGTGCTCCTGTCCGACGGGCGGGCGCTCGTGGAGGTCGCGCAGGCATGCGGCTTGTCGCGTCTGTCACCCGACCGGCGCAATCCCCGCTGGACGACGAGCTACGGCGTCGGCCAGCTGCTCCTCGCGGCGGTCACCGCGGGCTGCCGTGCGATCGTCGTGGGCCTCGGGGGCAGCGCGACCGTCGACGGGGGGGCCGGGCTCGCGACGGCCCTCGGCTACCGGCTGCTGCGCGGCGACGGCAACGGCGTGAAGATCGGCGGGGAGTACCTGCGCTCCCTGCACCACATCGAGCCGACCGCCCCTCCGCCCGTGCCCGTCGTGGCGGCTGTCGACGTCACCAACGCCCTGCTGGGACCCGACGGTGCGGCCGCCGTCTTCGCACCGCAGAAGGGCGCGACCCCCGACGACGTGCCCGTCCTCGAGCAGGCCCTGACCCGCCTGGCCGACATCGTCGAGCGCGACCTCGACGGGGGACCGTGGCGCGACCTGCCCGGCGCCGGCGCCGCGGGAGGGCTCGGGTTCGGGCTCGCCGCCTTCTGCGGGGCGCGCCTGGTGAGCGGGTCGGCGGCGATCGCCGACCTCGTGGGCCTCGAGGCGGCCCTCGACGGGGCGAACGTCGTGCTCACCGGCGAGGGCTCCCTCGACGCCCAGACGACCCGAGGCAAGGTGCCCGCCTACGTCGCCGAGCGCGCCCGACACCACGGCGCGCGGGTGATGGCCGTGGCGGGGCGGGTGACCGACGGTGCGGGCGCCGGCTTCGACCGGGTCGCCGAGCTCGGGCCCGAGGGCCTGCAGCGCGCGACAGAGCTCGTCGCCGAGCGCGCGGGCGAGCTCGCCGCCACGCTCGCATGAGCACCGCGCACGGCGTCGGCAAACCGTGGAGCGTGCCGGTCGCGAGGGATACACTGGCGGACGTCGTCCACCAGCGAGGTATCAGATGAGCGAAGCGCCCGCCATTTCCATTCCGCTCTCGGAGAAGCCGGTCGAGCCGATCACGCTCACCGAGTCGGCTGCCGCGAAGGTCAAGGAGCTCATGACCCGCGAGGAGAAGCCCGACGAGGTCGCTCTCCGCGTCGCGGTCCAGCCCGGCGGCTGCTCGGGCATGCGCTACGCGCTGTTCTTCGACGACCGGGAGCTCGAGGGTGACCTCGTGCTCGACATCCACGGCGTGCCCGTGCGGCTCGACAAGATGAGCGCACCGCACCTGCAAGGCACCCAGATCGACTGGGTCGACAGCCTCCAGGGCGCCGGGTTCGCCATCAACAACCCCCAGGCGCGCAGCACCTGCGCCTGCGGCGACAGCTTCTCCTAGGCGCGAGCGGCACCTCGAGGCCGCAGAGCACACGCGCCACACGAAGAGGGAGCCTGCGGGCTCCCTCTTCCGCGTCCACGCGCGTGCGCCCTGCAGCAACCGCGCCCCGGCGGGCTGCGCCCTCCCGAGGCGGTCCCGGTCAGGAGGACCGCCGCACGCGGAAGGACCAGCCGCGCCCGGCCTCCGCCTGACCGAGGTACTCGTGGCCCTTCATCCGGCACCACACCGGAATGTCGACCTTCGCGCCAGCGTCGTCGGACAGCACGACGACCTCCTCGCCGGGGCGCGCCTGCTCGACGGCCTTGGCGAGCGCGATGACCGGCACCGGGCACGGCTTGCCGAGGGCGTCGACGACGGTGGCGGGTCGGGAGGCGGACACGCTCCGGAGCGTACCCGTCTGGCGTTCAGCGCCCCGCCCCCAGGCGGGCGCGCAGCGCGCCCACGGCCGTGGCGAACGCCTCCGCGAACCGCTCGACGACGTCGCCGGCGACGTCCGGACCGAACGAGACGCGGACGTGGCCGTGGGTAAGCGCCCCCATGGCGACGAGGACGTGGCTCGGCCGCCCGGACGTCGACGCGCACGAGGACCCGGAGTGTACGGCGAAGCCGGCGCGGTCGAGCTCGGCGGCGAGGGTCTCCCCGTCGACGTAGAGCGCCGACGCGGCGACGATGTGGGGCAGGGCGTCGTTCGGGGGGCCATGGACCGCGACGTCGTCGAGGTCGCCGAGGCGCGCCCGCAGGCGCCGGCGCAGGCGATCGCAGCGTGCCACCTCCGCGGCGGCCGGGCCTTGCGGGTCCCCGGGACGCAGATGGAGCAGGGTCTCGGCCATGGCGGCGATCCCCGGCAGGTGCTCGAGTCCGGCCCGCCGACGGCCTTCGCGCTCGTCGCCGGACAGCAGCGGGCGGAAGCGGGCGCGCGGGGACCACGCGAGCGCCCCGGTGCCCCGGCCCCCACCGAACTTCGCCGCGGACACCGACACGAGGTCGGCGCCGAGCGTCACGACGTCGACGGGGAGCCGCCCGAACGTCTGGCAGGCGTCGACGTGCAGGAGGGCGTCGGCGTCGCGGCAGAGCGCGGCCGCCTCGGCGACCGGTTGGAGCGTGCCGGTCTCGTGGTTGGCGTGCTGGAGGTTCACGAGCGCCGCGCCGTCGCGCAGCGCGGCGGCGAGGGCGTCGAGGTCGACGCGCCCGTCGCGGTCGACGGGCACGCGGGTGTGCGCACAGCCGCTGGCGTCGGCCGCGGCGAGCACCGCCGAGTGCTCGACGGCGGCGGACAGGATCCGCCGCGGGCGGGCCCGGTTGGCGGTGGCGACACCGCGGACGGCGAGGTGCACGGCCTCCGTGCCACCGGAGGTGAACGCGACGCGCTCGGCGGCGACCCCGAGCGCGGCGGCGGTCGCCGCGCGCGCCGACTCGAGCAGGTCGCGGGCGGCCCGGCCCTCGGCGTGGCGGCGGCTGGGGTCGCCGGGCAGGCTCCGGGCGACCTGCGCGAGCGCGGCGAGGGCCGCCGGGTGCGCGGGCGCGGCGGAGGCGTGATCGAGGTACACCCGTTGCGTCGCCATCGGCGTCAGTATGGCGAGGCCGTCAGCACCTACGGGTACGCGCGGGTCTCGACGTCCTCGACGACGCCGCCGACCTCGACCGTTCCCGCCGGGCCGGGCCGGGTGCGCAGCTCCGAGCCCGTTCCCTGGCGGATGACGAGCGGCCGGCCGAGCACTGCGCCGAGGCGCACCGCGGCCGCTCCCGTGGCCTCGTCCTCGGGCACCCCGAGACGCGCGGCGAAGAACCGGGCGCGCACGCGGCCGGCCGTCTCGTCCTCCCACGCCCACGCGTGGAGGACGTCGGTCCCGGCGGGCGGGGCTTCGAGGGCGTCCACCTCGGCCGGGGACTCGTAGCGCCGAAGCGTCATCTCCGGCGCCCACTCGGGGCGGCCGCGGATCCAGCGACGGCCGTCGTCCTCCCATGTCGCGACGGTGCCGGCCGGCGGGCGCAGGGCGTCGACCCACGTGCCGTGCTCGGCGAGCAGCCAGGCCGTGCCGACGAGTGGGTGACCGGCGAAAGGCAGCTCAGCCGCCGGGGTGTAGATCCGCAGCCGCCCCGTCGCGGGGTCGTCGAGGAACACCGTCTCGGAGAAGCCGAGGTCGGCGGCGATCGCCTGGCGGTCCTCCTCGGGGATCTCGGCCCCCTCGAGGAACACCCCGAGCGGGTTGCCCCCGGCCCCGTCAGGGCCGACGAACACGCGGAGTACGGAAAGGGTCGGCATGCGGGGGACCCTACCGGTTGGCCGGGTCGCCGGAGCCGTTCATCCCGGCGGCGCGAGGCGGACGAGCGCTCCGGTCACGGCCACCGCGAGCAGCAGGCCGGCGAGCTCTGCCCGTACCGTGCGCTGCAGCCGGCGCCACGCCGCGGGGCCGTCGCGGTCGATGGCCGGCACGAGCCGCCACCGGTTGTGGGCGGCGAGGGCCAGGACGACCGCGACGAGCGCCACCTTCACGAGCAGCGTCCGCCCGTAGCCGCTGCTCACCAGGCCGCCGAGGCTGCCGACCTCGCGTGCCGCCAGGGCCGTACCCGTCGGCACGAGCGCCGCGACGCTGGCCGCGGCCACGGTGGAGAAGCGGCCGAGGAGCCGGGCGCCGCCGCTCGCGTCGAACGAGCCGCGTCGCATGGCGAGGACGACGCCGAGGAGCAGGAGACCGCCCAGCCACACGCCCGCCGCGCCGGCGTGCACGACCGTGACCGTCGCCGCGAGCCAGCGGGTGTCCGCGGTCGCGCTGTGGCCGGTGAGCGTGAAGCCCGCGAGCGCGACCAGCACCCCGGCGCCCGTGACGAGCGCGCCGGTCCGCGGCCGGCCGACGCCCAAGGCCACGGCGCAGAGGCCGGCCAGGCGCAGCAGCGCCGCCGCACCGAACGGCGAGGCCGCGACGGCGGCCAGGGTCCGTGCGTCGGACGCGCCGGCGAAGCCCGATCCCTGCACGACGGCCGCGTGCAGCGGCACGCTGAGGGCGCTCGCGGCCATGCCGGCGATGGCCGCCGCCCGCACGAGCCGCACGATGCGTGCCCGTTCGTGACCGCGGCCGTCGTGAACGGCGCCGACGAAGACCGCGCCGCCCACCGCGACGAGGACCCCGGTCACGAGCACGACGCGCACGAGCAGCGCCGCGGCCTCCACCGCGACCTGCGAGGCGCCCAGCGCGGTGAGCGCGACGCCGGCCACCCCCGCGGCGCCGACCACGGCGGCCCCCGCGACCGCCCTCGCCGGCATCCGACCCGAACGCCGGTCCCCCCCCGGCGCGCCGACCGGCGCCCGTCGCGCGAGCGCGCCTCGTGCCGCCGGCGCACGCACCGCCGGCGCGGCGACCTCGTGCTCGACGGCCGTCATCGCGCTGTCCGTCTGTCGTCCACGACCATGGTTCGGCAGCACGCGGCCGGGGGATTGCCCGCGCATGCGCCCCACCACCGCACACGTACCCTGTGGACATGGCTCCGCGTACCGCTGTCGTCGCTGTGGGCGTCGGCGCCCTGCTACTCGCGGGGTGCGGTGGCGCACCGGGAACGGCCGCCGAGGTTGACTGCGGTCCCGTGGAGGAGCAGCCCGACGCCGGCCATCAGCACCTCGTGGGCGACGCGGAGGCGCCCGTCGACTACGCCACCGTCCCCCCGACCTCCGGGTGGCACTTCGCCGACCCCGACCGGGTCCGCGGGGCACTCGGGATGCACGAGGCCGAACGCCCCCTCACCGAGACGGAGCAGGCGAGCGTGCTGGCCGTCGACGCAGTCGTCGTCACCTGGCGCGATCTCACCGCCGAGCAGCGCGACGCGCTCGCCGAGCTCGCCACCGGCGAGTACGCCGGGCGGGTCGCGGTGACGCCCTACGACCGCCTCGAGCCGGGCCAGGTGGTGATGACCGCCTGGCGGACGATGCAGGTCTGCGACGGCCTCGACCTCGCGGCCGTCGCCCGCTTCGTCGACGCGCACGCCGCTGCGGAGCCCGACTTCTCGATGGGCGGAGCCGACCACGGCGACGAGCACGGCCGGCATGAGTTTTCCGGCCGCTGAGCGGCTGCCCCGACCGAGGAGCGCCACGTGACCAACCCCCGCGACAGCATCCGACTCCACCAGGCGGTCGCGCCCGTCGTGGCCGCCCTGCTCGCAGGGGCGGCCCTGGTCGTCGGCGCCGGGCCCGCTGCGGCGCACGCGGCACTCGTGGGGGCACACCCCGAAGACGGGGCGACGGTCACCGACGAGCTCGACATGGTCGTGCTGGAGTTCGACGAGCCCGTCGGCTTCGCGCAGGTCCGGGTGACCGGACCCGACGGCCAGCGGGTGGACGAGGGGCAGCCGGGGGAGCGGGGGACGACGGTCGAGCAGCCCCTCGCACCGGTGCTGCCAAGGGGCGCCTACGAGGTGGCGTTCCGGGTCACACCCGACGACGGGCATCCCCTCGAGGGACGGGTTGCGTTCACCTACGCCGGTCCGGTCGGCACGGGCGACGTGGGCGACCCACCGCCCGCCGCCGGGGACAGGGCCGAAACCGTGCTGCCCGCACCCGGCGAGGCAGACGTCCGGGAGGAGCAGACCGGAGTGGAGGCCGAGGGCATGGGTGCCGAGCGGGAGGCCGACCTCGGCTACCCCGTGCTGGTCCTCGCACTGCTCGTGCTCCTCGCTGCGGCCGGCGGTGCGGCCCTGTTCGTGCGCCGGCGCGGTCGGGGCGGCTCCGGCGGCCGGGTCGCGGACGCGTAGGCGACGGAGCCGTGCCCCGCACCGTGCGTCTCGCCAGCCTCGCCATGCTCGCCGCAGGCCTGCTCGTCGGTCTGGCCGCCCCCGCGCTCGCACACGGACGGGGCACCGACGCCAGCAACTACCTCAGCCGCGTCACCGCCGCCCCCACGATCGAGGGGTTGCGGTGGCGGGTGTACGGCGGCGACGAGCTGCTGTGGGTCGAGAACCGCACCGGCGACGAGCTCATCGTCTACGGCTACGAGCGTGAGCCCCGTGACCTCTACCTGCGGATCGGGCCCGACGGGGTCTTCGAGAACCGCAACGCCGCAGCCACCTACCTCAACCGGGAGCGGCTCGGCGGCCCGGTCCCCGAAGGGATCGACGCGGAGGCGCCCCCCGACTGGGTGCAGGTGTCGACCGAGCCCCGCTTCATGTGGCACGACCACCGCATCCACTACATGGGCGTGGGCCTGCACCCGCGCGTCACGGACCCCGCCGAGCGTACGCCGATCATGGAGTGGTCGGTCCCGTTCAGTCTCGCCGGCGAGGAGCTCGAGGTCGCCGGCGAGCTCGAGTGGGTGCCGGGGCCGCCGTGGTGGCCGTGGCCACTCGTCGGTCTCGCACTCACACTGCCGGCCCTCCTGGGCCTGCGCACCGGGCCGCACGGCGACCGCTGGCCGGGGCTCGCGCGGCCCGCTGCGCTCGTCCTCGGCGCGGTCGCGGCCACGAACCTCGTGTTCCTCGTCGACGACCTGCTCGCCGTGCCGCTGCCCCTTGCGACCCGTGTGCCCGCCGCCGTGCAGACCGCGCTGTTCATCGGTCTCGCGGCTTTCGGCGCGCTGCGGGGCCGCCGGGGCGGGGACGCCGGCGCCTTCACCGCCCTCGGGGTGGGCGCGGGCGCACTGCTCATCGGCCAGGGCCTGCTGCTCCTGCCGGCCCTCGCCGCGTCACAGCTGTCGACGGTCTTTCCCGACGCCGTGCCGCGCCTCGTCATGGGGTTGAACATCGCCCAGGTGCTGCCCCTCGGTGCCGTCGCGTTCGTCGGGACGCGCCGGGTGCTGCCCGCGGACGCCGGTCCGCGCGACGAGCCCGCCGCCGTCGGCGGGTGACCTCCGGCGGTCCGCTCAGCCGAGCACGCCCCCGGCGAGACCGCCGAGGCCGAAGGTGACCGCCGCCGCCACCGCCCCGACGGCGAGCTGGCGGAGCCCCGACCGCAGCATCGGCCGGTTGGTCAGCAGGCTGATGGCCGCACCGACGGTGAACAGCGCCACGGACGCCGCAGCCATCGCCGTGAGCATCGCGGCGGCCCCCGATCCGATCACGAAGGGCAGCAACGGGATGGTGGCCCCGACGGAGAACGCGGCGAAGTTCGACGCCGCGGCGCCCCAGGGCGAGCCGAGGGCGGTCGGGTCGAAACCGAGCTTCTCGCGCGCGAGGACCCGCGCGGCCACGTCGGGGTCCCGCAGGAGCTCCTCGGCTGCGCGCTCGGCCTCGCCGGCGGGGGTCCCGCGGGCGCGCAGCAGCAGCGCGAGCTCGTTCGTCGGCTCGTCGGCGAGCTCCGTCAGGTGCGCGGCGTCGAGCGCGATCTCACCGGCGAACAGCTCACGCTGCGACGTGACGGAGATGAACTCGCCGGCCCCCATGGACAGGGCTCCGCCGAGCAGGCCGGCGAGGCCGGCGAGGACGATGACCTCGTTCGAGGCCTGACCGCCTGCCATGCCCATGACGAGGGCGAGGTTGGAAACGAGGCCGTCGTTGACGCCGAAGACGCCGGCGCGCAGGCCGCCCGACGTGCGGGCCCGCCACGAGGGGAACAGGCCCGCGACGACCCGGGCGTGCACCCGCTCGTCGACGACCATGTGCGCGGGCGCGGCGGGGTCGGCGTCGTAGCGGCTGATCTCCGACGCCTCGCCCCGCTCGAGGAGGGGGATGACCGCCCCCACGCCGAGGCGCCGCGCGATCCACGCGAGCAGCCGCGCGCGGCCGCCGACCTGATGCGCGGCGACCCGGGGCGGGTCCTCGCCGAGCTCGGTGAGCTTGGCCGCCCAGTGGCGTGCGTGGCGCTCCTCGGCCTCGGCGAGCCCGAGGAGGATGTCGCGGCGCTCGCCGTGCGCGCGCTCGGCGAGGGCACGGTACACCGCCGCCCCGTCGAGCTCGTCGGCCATGTGGCGCCGGTACCGCCGCTTCGCACTCCTCATCGCCCGCCGATGATAGCCGGGGGGCGTCGTTGCCCGGGCGTGCCGCCCGGCATCGCGTGTCGCGGCCGTGCCGGGGCGCCGCTATGGTCATCGCGTACCGCGGGGGCTCGGTGAACCGGGCTGAGAGGGCGGATGACACGGTCGCCCGACCGCATGAACCTGATCCCGGGTAATGCCGGGCGGAGGGAGGTCCCACGTCGATGTCTGCTCACGGTCCCAACCCCTTGCCTCTCCCCGACGGTGCTCCGCACGCGAGGAAGGTGTACGTCACCGGCTCGCGCTCCGACCTGCGGGTGCCGATGCGCGAGGTCGCGCTCGGGGCGACCACGGGGCGCTTCGGCGACGAGGCCAACCCGCCGGTGCGCCTGTACGACACGTCGGGGCCCGCCGCCGACCCCGACATCGTCGTCGACGTCGCGCGGGGCCTGCCACCCCTGCGGGCCCCGTGGATCACCGAGCGCGAAGACGTCGAGCGTTCGACCGGCCGGGGGCACGCCGCCTGTCGTGCGGCACCCGGTCGGCGGGTCACCCAGCTGGCGTACGCGCGGCGCGGCGAGATCACCCCGGAGATGGAGTTCGCCGCCCTCCGCGAGGGCGTGGCGTCCGAACGCGTTCGCGACGAGATCGCCCGCGGCCGAGCCATCCTGCCCGCGAACGTCAACCACCCCGAGAGCGAGCCGATGGTGATCGGCCGCGGGTTCCTCGTGAAGGTCAACGCGAACATCGGCAACTCGGCCGTCTCCTCGTCGATCGCCGAGGAGGTCGAGAAGATGGCGTGGGCGACGCGCTGGGGAGCCGACACCGTCATGGACCTGTCCACCGGCGCGGACATCGCGTCCACCCGCGAGGCGATCCTGCGCAACGCGCCCGTACCGGTCGGCACGGTGCCCATCTACGAGGCGCTGGAGAAGGTCGGGGGCAGGGCGGAGGAGCTGTCGTGGGAGGTCTACCGCGACATCGTCGTCGCGCAGGCCGAGCAGGGGGTGGACTACATGACCGTCCACGCCGGCGTGCGCCTGCCCTTCGTCCCCCTCACCGCGCAGCGGGTCACCGGGATCGTGTCGCGTGGGGGGGCGATCATGGCGGCGTGGTGCCTCGCCCACCACACCGAGAGCTTCCTCTACACCCACTTCGAGGAGCTCTGCGAGATCCTCGCCGCCTACGACGTGTCCTTCTCCCTCGGCGACGGCCTGCGGCCCGGGTCGGTCGCCGACGCGAACGACGAGGCGCAGATGGCCGAGCTCGACACGCTCGGCGAGCTCACCGAGGTCGCGTGGCGCCACGACGTGCAGGTCATGGTCGAGGGCCCCGGCCACGTGCCGATGCACAAGATCAAGGAGAACATGGCCCGCCAGCTCGCCGCCTGCCACGAGGCCCCCTTCTACACCCTCGGGCCGCTCACGACCGACATCGCCCCGGGCTACGACCACATCACCTCGGCGATCGGCGCGGCGATGATCGCCTGGTACGGCACGGCGATGCTGTGCTACGTCACGCCGAAGGAGCACCTCGGCCTGCCCGACCGCGACGACGTGAAAGCCGGGGTGATCGCCTACAAGATCGCCGCGCACGCCGCCGACCTCGCCAAGGGCCACCCCGGCGCGCAGGCGCGCGACGACGCGCTGTCGAAGGCGCGTTTCGAGTTCCGCTGGGAGGACCAGTTCAACCTGTCGCTGGACCCCGAGACCGCGCGGGCCTACCACGACGAGACGCTGCCGGCCGCACCGGCGAAGACGGCGCACTTCTGCTCGATGTGCGGGCCGCGGTTCTGCTCGATGCGCATCACCCAGGACGTCCGCGAGTACGCCGCGACCCGGGGGCTCGCCGACAGCGAGGCGCTCGACGCCGGCATGGCCGAGAAGGCCGCCGAGTTCCGCGACGCGGGCGGGGAGGTCTACCTCGCCTGAGCCGTCGCGCCCGTCAGCGCTGCGCGCGGTAGCGGTGCATGGTGAGCGGCGCGAACACGGCGACGAGTCCGGCGCAGATCAGCAGCACGACGCCGAGCTGGCCGGCCGTCGCGTTGCCGTGCATGAGCCCGCGCACCGCCGCCACCACGTGGGTGACCGGGTTCACGCCGACCACCGCCTGCAGCCAGGACGGCATGGTCGCAGGGTCCACGAGGATGTTGCTCATGAAGGTGAGGGGGAACAGCACGAGCATCGCCGCGTACATGACCGACTCGGGCGTGCGCATGAAAAGCCCGAACAGCGTCCAGATCCACGACAGGCTGAAGGAGAAGGCCAGGAGGAGCAGCACCGCCGACAGCAGCCCGACCGCCCCGCCACCCGGCCGGAAACCGAGCGCGAGACCGAGCACGACCATGATCGCCGAGGCGAGCGTGTAGCGGACCGCGTCGCCGAGCAACGCGCCGACGAGGACGGCGGGCTGCCAGATCGGCAGCGACCGGAAGCGGTCGAACACCCCCTTGGTGATGTCGGTGTTCAGCGCCGAGCCGGTGTACATGGTGATCATCGTGACGGTCATGACGAGGATGCCCGGCAGCACGAACTGCAGGTACTCGCCGGTCGACCCCGCGAGGGCACCGCCGAACAGGTACGTGAACAGCAGCAGGAACATGATCGGGAACATCGTCACGTCGAACAGCTGCTCCGGGACGTGCTTGATCTTCAGCAGCGCGCGCCACCCGAAGGTGAGCGACGCCGCCAGCGCGCTCGGGCGGGGCGGGCGCGCCCGCCCCGCCAGGACCGCCCGGAGGTCCGCGTCCCCTGGGTGGGCGCCGGTCAGCGGCGCCTCGGCCTGCCGGGGGGTCATGTCCGCTCCTCCAAGGTCGCCGCCGGCCGCCGGCCGCCTGTCGAGGTGGCGGCCTCCTCGGCGGGGTGACCGGTCAGGGCCAGGAACACCTCGTCGAGGGTCGGCTGCCCGAGCGCGAAGTCGGTGACCGTCACGCCACGGCGCACGAGCTCCGCGAGCGCACCCGCCACCGCTTCCACGTCGGCGACCGTGGCCGACAGCGCGACCGGGTCCACCTCGCGCTGCACCGGAACCCCCAGCGCGACGGCGAGCAGCCGCTCGGCCTCCGGCCGCTGACCGGCGTCGCCCAGACGCACCCGCAACGACCCGGCGCCGACCTCCGCCTTGAGCTCACCGCTCGTCCCCTCGGCGATGACGTGCCCGTGGTCGATCACCGCGATGCGGTCTGCGAGGTGGTCGGCCTCGTCGAGGTACTGCGTGGTGAGCAGCACCGTCGTGCCCTCGGCGACGAGGGCCCGCACGATCTCCCACACCTGGTTGCGGCTGCGCGGGTCGAGGCCGGTGGTCGGCTCGTCGAGGAACATGAGCTCGGGGGTGACGACGATGCTCGCGGCGATGTCGAGGCGCCGGCGCATGCCACCCGAGTAGGTCTTCACCTGACGGTCGGCCGCTTCGGAGAGCGAGAAGGCGTCGAGCAGCTCGGCGGCCCGCTCCCTCGCCTGCGCCCGCGAGTGGCCGAGCAGCCGGGCGAGCAGCACGAGGTTCTCCGCGCCGGTGAGGTCCTCGTCGACCGATGCGAACTGCCCCGTCAGGCTCACCCGGCTCCGCACCGCGTCGGCTTCCCCGACGATGTCGTACCCGAGGACGCGTGCCGTTCCCGCGTCCGGCGTGAGCAGGGTGGCGAGCATTCGGATCGTCGTCGTCTTTCCCGCGCCGTTGGGCCCGAGGAACCCGTACACGCCACCGGCGCGGACGGCCAGGTCCACGCCGTCGACCGCCCGCACTGTCCCGAAGCCCTTCACGAGCCCTGACGCCTCGATGGCCAGGTCCGTCGTCGCGCCCACCACGCTTCCTCCTTGCCGCCTGTGTTCCCCCGCGCGGTTCCCCCCGGGGCATCGTAGTCCACCGGCCGGCGCTTCACGGGGGGTGCCCGTCGGGCGCTCGGCCCTACGTGGCGGCGGCGCGCAGCGCGCGCTTGTCGACCTTGCCGGTGGCGTTTCGGGGCAGCGCGTCGACGCAGAGGATGCGGCGGGGGACGGCGTGGACGCCGACGCGCTCGGCGACGAGCCGCCGCAAGGCGTTCAGGTCGAGGGCGGCGGCGAGCCCGGGGACGACTGCGGCGCCGACCGCCTCACCGCCGAGCACGTCGGGGACGGGGAACACCGCCGCGTCGTCCACGCCCGGTGCGGTGCACAGGACCCGCTCGACCTCACGGCTCGACACGTTGGCGCCGCCGCGCAGGATGAGGTCCTTCGTGCGGTCGGTGATCCGCACGGTCCCGTCCGCCGCGACCGTGCCGAGGTCGCCGGTCGGTAGCCACCCTTCGCGCAGGGCGCCACCGGGCGCGTCGAGGGTGCCGCCGGTCACCGTCGGGCCCGCGACCTCGAGCTCGCCGGTCACCCCGGGGGGCAGCGGGCCGCCGGCGCCGCGGGCGCGGACGCGCAGCCCGGCGAGCGGCCGGCCGACCGTGCCGGGTGGCGCCGGGCGGGCGGGGTCGTAGCGCAGGGCAGTGACCGGTCCGTGCGCCTCCGTGAGGCCCCACACGTCGTACAGCGCGACGCGGGGGTGGCGGGCGGCCAGGGTCCGCGCCGTCGCGGGGGGCATCGGGGCGCCACCGTGCACAAGCGTCCGCCAGGTCGGGACGTCGACCGGGTCCTCGCGGGCGAGGAGGGTGAGCCATGCCGGCACGGCGTCGAGCAGGGTGATGCGGTGGGCGGCCATCCGCGCGAGTGCCCCGGCCGGGCGCGTGTCCGCCGGCAGGACGTTGCACCCGCCGACGAGGATAATGGTCATGGTCTGGGTGGACAGGACGCCGATGTAGGTGAGCGGCATGACGACGAGGCTGCGCTCGCCTTCGCCGAGGGTGAGCAGCTCGAGGTAGGCGCGTCCGACGTGGAGGAGGCCGCGGCTGGTGAGCCGGACGATCGTCGGGTGCCCGGTGGTGCCCGACGTCGCCACAAGCGCCACCGCCCGGTCGGGGTCGGCGGGCACCGCCGGCAGGTCACCGGGCCGGGCGCTGCCGTCGAGGGGTAGGGCGACCCGGGCCGGGGCGGGCGCGGCGTCGCCGGCGGCGGCACGCAGCCGGTCGGCGTGGGCGTCGTCGGCCACGCAGAGGGCCGGTCCGGCTCGCGCGAGGAGGGCGGCCCAGCGCGGGGGCGGCAGGCTCGCGGGCAGCAGGAGCGCCGTGACCCCGATGCGGGCGCACGCGAACGGCGCGGCGTAGAGCGGGGCGTCGGCGGAAAGGGCGAACGCCACCCGGTCGCCGGGTCGCGCACCGGCGGCGAGCAGCCCCCCGGCCGCTGCGCTCACCGCGGCGTCGAGCTCGGCGTAGGTCAGCGACCCGGCAGGGCTCTCGACCGCGGGCCGGTCCGGCCAGCGGGCCGCCGCCGCGCGCAGCAGCGCGTCGAGCGACCCTTCGCCCACGGCACCGGGCGTCAGGCGCGGTCGCCGGCGAGGCGCCAGGCAGCCGGCAGGGCGAGCGCGGCCGCGACCGCCTTCAGGGCGTCGCCGACGAGGAACGGGGCGACTCCGAGCCCCAAGGCCTCGACGACGCCGTACCCGCCGACGAAGGCGAGCCATGGGACGCCGAGTGCGTAGATCACGAGGGAGCCGAGGGCGAATGTCGCCGCCATGCCGAGCGGGCCCCGGTCCCACCCCCGCCTTGCGCAGGCGCCGACGACCGTCGCGGCCACGACGAACCCGACGAGGTAGCCCCCCGACGGTCCGACGAGGTAGGACACCCCGCCGGTCCAGCCGGAGAAAACCGGTAGGCCGACCGCCCCCAGCAGCAGGTAGGTGGCCTGTCCCGCGGCCGCGCGCGCCGGACCGAGCGCCGCGGCGGTCAGCAGGACGGCGAACGTTCCGCCCGTGATCGGCACGGGGGAGAACCCCAGCGGGATCCGCAGCTGCGAGGCGGCGGCGGTGAGCAGGGCAGCCCCGAGGACGAAGGCGACGTCGCGCGCGAGCGTCCGCGGGAAGACGTCGGCGAGGACCGGGCGGGAACCGGCGACCGGTGCAAAGGCGGACACGGCGTTCTCCTGCGGCTGCGAGAGGTCGGGCGGGCTTGGTCGCAGCCTAGAGCAGCGGCGGGGCGGGCGCCCATGGCATCATGCGGTGCGAGCCCCCGCGCGCCCCCGGGGCGCCCGCACCGTTGCCCCCTGCCAGTGAGCTGACGCATGAAGGTCCTCCTCGTCTCGACCAACCCCCGCCTGTCCCTGCAGGTCACCACCGCCGTGCTCGGTGAGCCCGACGTCGAGGTCCTCGAGGTGCGCACCCCGCAACGGGTGCTGCAGCAGCTCGACGACGAAGGCGGGTTCGGTCTGGTCATAGCCGACGCGGACACCGCGCCGACCGGCGGCTTCGCGCTGGTCCGGGAGGTGAAGGCGCGCGCGCAGATGGGCGCCGAGATGCCGCCGGTCATCCTCCTGCTCGCGCGGGAGGCCGACAAGTACCTCGCGAAGTGGTCGCAGGCGGATGCCTTCATCCTCAAGCCACCCGACCCGTTCGACCTCGCGGAGGTGGTCCGGGCGCTGCGTGACGGCAGGCCGGTGCCGGCGCTGCCCCGCGTCGGGGTCCCCCGGGGGCCGATGCCCGCGGACGTCACCGAGGCACTCGGCGGCGTTAACGTTGCCGGCGGCACGGTCGTGAGCAGCGGGCCGTGACCTCCCGATCCGGCCAGCGCTGGCCGGACCTGCTCATGCGCCTCGTCGCGGGCGAGGACCTCGACGACGCGACGACCGCGGACGCTATGACGGCCATCATGGAAGGCGAGACGACGCCGGTCCAGGTCGCGGGGTTCCTCATGGCGCTGCGTGCGAAGGGCGAGACCGCCGAGGAGATCGCCGGACTCGTGCGGGCCATGCGGCGCTACGCCCTTCCCGTGCGGGTGGAGGGCCCGCTCGTCGACACGTGCGGCACCGGGGGCGACCGGGCCGGCACGTTCAACGTGTCGACGCTCGCTGCGCTCGTGGCCGCCGGTGCCGGTGCGGCCGTGGCGAAGCACGGCAACCGGGCTGCGAGCGGGCGCTGCGGCTCCGCCGACCTGCTCGAGGCGTGGGGGGTCGTCATCGACCTGCCGCCGGCGGGCGTCGAGGTGTGCATCCGCGAGGTGGGAATCGGCTTCTGCTTCGCGCCGACCTTCCACCCGGCGATGCGCCACGTCATGCCCGCGCGCCGCGAGCTCGGCGTGCCGACGGTCTTCAACTTCCTCGGCCCGCTCACCAACCCCGCCGGCGCGCGCCACCAGACCATCGGCGTGAGCAACCCGGTCATGGCGCCGCGGATCGCGGGGGTCCTCGCCCGGCTCGACGCCGCCCACGCCCTCGTCTTCCACGGCTCGGACGGCCTCGACGAGCTCACCACAACCGGACCGTCGACGGTGTGGGAGGTCCGCGGTGGCGAGGTCGCCGAGTGGACCTTCGACCCGGCCGAGCTCGGCATCGCCCCCGCCACGGTGGCTGACCTGCGCGGCGGCGACGTCGACGACAACCGGCGCATCGCCGAGTCGGTGCTCGCGGGCGACCCGGGTCCCCCCCGCGACATCGTCGTGCTCGGCGCTGCGGCCGCGCTCGTGGCCGCCGACCGGGTCGACGAGTGGGCGGCGGGCCTCGACGCGGCAGCCGCCTCGATCGACTCGGGGGCCGCAGCGGGGGTCCTCGACGCCTGGGTCCGCGTCTCCCGCGAACAGGCGGCGCGGCCCTGCGGTTGACGCGGACCACCTCCGCCGGACCCGGGCACATGGGCCTCTGACGCCCGCTGCTCGCCTCCCGGACGGCGTCCTGGACGGCTTCGCGGGTCGTGCGTGGGCTGGACGTGGCCCCTCAGGCTGCCGGCGTCGGCGAGCTCGGCCAGGGCGGCGAGGTGCGCGACGTCGGGGCGGGGAACGCCGTGACCCAGGGCAAGGGATGAGCCGTGGAGTGACCCCACGTCGGGGGACTGGCCGTCCCGGCATGGCTGAGGGGCGCCGGCTCCGGGTACTCCTTGGGAGATGAACGAGCGCCGACCCGAGGAGACGAGCATGGCCAGCGGCCGGAGCGGCCACTCCGCGTGGCAGCGCGCCGTGTGCGGGCCGGCAAGGACGGTCTGGCTCGGCTGGGCGGTCGGGTTCACGGTCATCGCCGCGGGCGTGGTCGCGCTGGCGCCTTACGCCCTCGGGCACCTGTCCGACGTGCGCGTCGGGCTCGTCGGCAACGGCGGCGCGACGGGGCCGGCGACTGCCGCGCTCAGCAGCTCACCGGACACGGGACGGGACGAGGCGGCGCTGACGGCTATACCCGCAGGCCGCACGGGCCTTGCGTTCCTCAACCTCGACGACCCGCTCGAGCGTGCGGTGTCGGCGCTCGGCCCCCCCGACGCCCGGGTACCCGACATGAACGCCGCGTTCGCCTACACGTGGGATCTGGCGCCGGGCGTCGAGCTCGTCGTCACCGCGGACGACCATGGCATCCTGGGTCTCGCCGCCCGGGTGCCCGCCGATGGGCCGGTGCGGATCGCCGCGCACGCCGGGGTCGTCATCGGCGAGTCGACCCCCGCCGACATCGTGCGTCTCTGGGGTCAGGACCACGAGGTCGCACGCCATCCGGGCGAGGACTTCGTGCTGCGCTACATCGAGTGCGTCGGGGCCTACCCCGTCGTCGTCAAGTTCGAGCAGGGGAACGATCCCGCCGAGGTGCGCTGGGACGAACCGGTCACCGGGGTGTTCCTCGCCTACGCCGACGCCGAACCGGGCACGGCGGGCTGCCCGGTCGCCTGACCAGGCCGCGCCCGCTGCCCCTGCGCCACACGGCCTCGGCGTCGGCGAACCCCACGCCCCACAGACGCTCGAGGTCGCTCGTGGAGTAGGCCCGGGATGCGACCATCGTGTGCGTGGCGGTGACGTCGGAGACCTTCGCGATCCGCCGTCGCCCACGTCAGCGCCGCGTGCGCTTGGCGGCGAGCTCGGCGTGCGCGCGACCCGTCGTGCGCAGGCTCGCGGCGAGGCGCTGCGACTCCTGCGCCAGGACGCGCCCGCCGGCGACGAGACTCGTGAGCTCCCCTTCGCAGTGGTGCAGCACCACGCCGCGGCCGTGGAGCCAGCCGGCGACGAGGCTGATCTCCTCGGCGTCGTCGGCGGCGACGTGTGCCGATGCGTCGCCCGGGCGCGGAGCGGCGGCGCGCAGCCGGGCGACCGCCGCCTCGACCTCGCACGGAACCGTGACGGTGCTCGCGACGAGGCGTCCGTGGCGCACGAGGACGACCTCCCGTCCCCCCGCATCTCGGGCGGGCCGTGAGGCGGCGAGCTCGGCAGGGGCGGCGACCCCGGCGAGCTGGCGGGTCCGCCGGAGGGCCGCCACGAGCGCGGCGAGACGGTCGCGCGCGGCCGCGGCCTCCTCGTAGCGCGCCTGCGCCGCGAGACGGCGCAGGCGCGCGGCGAGCTGGTCGAGCACCGGCGCGGGGTCCGCGGTGAGCGCCGCGGTCACCGCGGCGACCGCCGGTGCGTAGCCGTCAGGACCGACGCGGCCGTCACAGGGCGCCAGGCAGCGGCCCATCTCCGCGAGCGCGCAGGCGGTGAAGCGCGTGCGGGGCCCGATCCGCGCGCTGCAGCGACGCAGGGGCACGGCGTCGTGCAGCGCCTCGACGACGCGATCGGCGACGCGTCGCGACCCGAGCGGCCCGAGATAGGTCGCGCCGTCGTCGCGTGGTGCACGCACGATCGACAACCGGGGGAACCGCTCGATGGTGAGCTTCAGCCACACCCCGCGACGTGGGTGCTTCGAGCGACGGTTGTACCGGGGACGGTGCGCAGCGATGAGCCGCACCTCCCGCACCGCGGCCTCGAGCGGCGTCGGGGTCACTCGGTGGTCGATCGCCGCGGTCTCTCGCAGCAGGTCGGCGATCTTGCGCCGCTCGTCCCCGCCGAAGTAGCTGCGCACCCGGGCGCGCAGGTCGGTCGCCTTGCCGACGTAGAGCGCCTCCCCCGTCGCCGAACGGAAGGTGTAGACGCCGGGGGACCGCGGCAGCCCGTCGGCCAGCCCCTTGCGCGCCCGGTACAGCGGAGCGTTGCGTACCCGCACGAACTCGACGAGGTCCTCGGCGGTCACGACACCGAACGAACCGGCGCGCTCGAGGAGGCCGTGGAGCACCTCGACCGTTGCGCGCGCGTCGGCGAGGGCCCGGTGCACCGGCAGCGTCCGGCAGCGAAAGAAGCCGGCCAGGGTCGCGAGCCTGCAGTCGCGGACCTCGTCGCGCACGAGCCGGCGCGCGAGGGCCGCGGTGCACACAACCGGATGCTCGAGGCGCGGGTAGCCGAGCCGGACGAGATTGGCGTTCAGGAACCCCGTGTCGAAGCGGGCGTTGTGCGCCACGAGCATGGCCCCGCGGCTGAACTCGACGAACGACGGCAGCACCGCCTCAATGGGGGGGAAGGCGGCCACCATGGCGTCGGTGATGCCGGTGAGCGCACTGATCCCGCGGGGGATGGCCACGCAGGGGTTGACGAGCGTGGCGAGCTCGCCGAGCACCTCCCCGCCACGGACCTTCACGGCCCCTACCTCCGTGATCCGGCTGTCGTTGGGCGAGCCCCCGGTGGTCTCGAGGTCGACCACGACGAAGGTCACCGCATGCAGCGGTGTGGCGAGGTCGTCGAGGCGGGGCTGAAAGGCAGGGGCGCGCATCGCCCGGGAGCATACTCGAACCTGCGTTCGATTAGGCGGAACGCCTGCGTTTCAGGCGGCGGTGTCCCGGCGCCGCTCCCGGCGTTCGCGGCGGAAGATGCGCCGCCGCTGCGTCTCCGTCGTGCCCCCCCACACGCCGAACACCTCGCGGGTCGCCATGGCCTGCGCCAGGCATGGCTCACGGACCGCGCAGGTCGCGCAGACAGAAAGGGCGAACTCCACCGCCTGTGGCTCGACGCAGAAGAAGACCTCGGCGTCGCGCTCGCGGCAGGCGGCGCGTTCCTGCCAGCTGCGATCGGGCATGCTCATCGGCAGGTCAACGGAAAACGCATCCGGCGGGTTCCCCGACGGCAGCCGAGCCTGCGGTCGCGCACCATCCGATGTCGAGGAGACGAGCGTGCCCCCCCACGAGCTTCCCCGAAGCGACACCGGATTCCGCATGGCCAGGGCGGGGGAGCGGCCGCGCGACCGCTTCGGCCGTCCGCTGCCGCGGGGAGCGCGCGATGAGCTGCCGGGCAGGCAGGACCCCGACGATGTGGTGACGACCGTCGACGAGGCGTTCGCCCAGGGCGCCGTGCTGTTCGATGCGGGCAGGTTCTTCGAGGCGCACGAGTTCTTCGAGTGGATCTGGAAGTGCGACGCCGTCGACCCGGCCGACCGGGACTTCTGGAAGGGCGTCACCCAGGTCGCGGTCGGGTGCGTCCACACGCAGCGGCGGAACGCGACCGGTGCCCTGACGCTGCTCGAGCGGGCGGCGGGCCATCTCGACCCCTACCCGTCGCCCCACCTCGGCGTCGACACGGCCGCGCTCGCTGCGGCTGCGCGGGCCGTGGCCGCGGTCGTGCGCAACCATGGCCCCTCGCCCGAGCTCGCGTTTCCGAGGTTGCCGCGCACGGGCTGACCGGGCGTGCCGGTTGCGCCACGCTACGCTCGACCACCAACCGCCGATCGCGACGAGGAGCGCACCAACGATGGACATGCCGGCCGGACTGGACCCCGGGCAGCGCTATCGCTGCGGCGCGTGCGGCAACGTCACGCGCTTCGACGTGGAGTCGGTGGAGCGGGTGCGCCGCTTCTGGCACCTCGACCTGTCGGGGGCCGGGGTCGCCGAGGAGGAGGAGCGGGTCGAGGTCACCGTCGAGTCGGTGGTCTGCCGCTGGTGCGGGTCGACCGACGCCATCGAGGTCGTTGCGGCTCCGCACGTGCGCGGGGAGGCCCCGACGGGGTCATGACCGCGCAGGTGGGAGCAGGGGACGAGCAGGAAGAGCCTGATCCCGCAGGCCTGCTCCTCGACCTGCCGGCGCCGCTGTGGGGCGAGCTGCTGCGCGCGCTGAGACGCGCGGTCGACCGGCTGCCGCGGGCTCAGCTGCCCGTCGCGCTCCGGCCCTACGCGGGGTGGACCCCCGAGAGCCTCGGGGCCCCGCGCCCCCGCAAGGCGATCGCCCGCGCGGTCGTGAGCGACCCCCGGCTTCGGGAGCAGATCGGCGCGGCCATGGAGGACGCTGGTGCGCTTGCGGCCGCGGCGGACACCAGCGGCACGCGCCTGGTCGAGGACCACGGTGAGGAGACCGCCGTGGCGGCGCTCGTCGCCAGGGCGCGCTGGGAGGACCTTGCCGTGGTGGCTGCTGCCGCGGCGGAGCGCCGGGCAAGCCAAGACCGAAGCGCGGCGGAGGCGTCGGGCGCACCCCACCTCGGGGAGCTGCAGGAGGCCTCGCGACGACTGCGGGCCGACCTCAACGAGGCGCGCGACGAGCGGGACGCCCACCGCCGCCGAGCCGACGCCGCGGAGGAGCGGGCACGCCGTTCCGGCGCCGCCCGCCGCGAGGTGGAGGCCGAGACCGCCACGCTGTGCGAGCGGGTGGCCAAGCTCGAGGCGCAGCTCGTCGAGGAACGCCGCCAGCGTGACCGCAGGGTGGCGCGGTTGCAGCGACGGCTGGAAGAGGCGGAGGCGCGCGCCCGCGTGGACGAGGCGCGGGCCGCGCGCGTCGTCGGAGAGCTCGAACGGCTCGCGGTCGATCTGCGGGAGGCCCTCGGCCCGCCGCCGTCGGCGGGGGAGAGGCAGGGGGTCGCGCTGCCTCCGCCCGAGGCCGCAGCGCCCGCCATCCCGCGAGTGGTCGCCGCCGCGGCGGCGGGGCGGCCGTGCCGCCTGCCACCCGGCGTGGCCGGGGACAGTCCGGCCGCGGTCGAGGCGCTCCTGCAGGTTCCCGGCCTCGTCGTGGTCCTCGACGGGTACAACGTCACCAAGGACGTCCGCGGCCGCCCCCGGGCGCGGCTCGCGGACCAGCGCCACTGGCTCGTGAAGCTGGCCGGCGGCGTCGCCGCGCGCTACGGACGCCGCCTCATGGTGGTGTTCGACGGCACCGACGAGCATGCCGGACCGCCACCGGCTGCGCGGGGCGTGGGGGTGCTGTTCACCGCCGGCGAGGAGATCGCCGACGAGCGCATCGCCGAGATCGTCGCGGACCTCGGCCCCCGCGCGCCCGCACTGGTCGTGTCGAGCGACCGGGAGGTGCAGGACGCCGCCGAGGACCTCGGCGCCAATGTCGCCACCGCCGGGGTGTTCCTCACCGCCGTCGGCGCCTGAGCGCGGGGGTGCCGTCACCGCGGCGTCCCGGAGCTCGCCTGCGCGGTGGCGAGCAGTCGCGGGGCGCTGGAGCGGTCCCGCTACGCCGTGGCTGTCACAGGGGCTGCGTACGGTGCGGGTCCAGAGCTTCCCCGAGAAAGGAGCTGTCCCGTGCAGATCGACTGCGGCGAGTGCGCCATGCAGCACACCGACGCCTGCCAGGACTGCATCGTCACCTACCTGCTCGACCGACCCGAGGGCGCGGTGGTGTTCGACGCCGACGAGCAGCGCGCGATCAGGGCGCTGCAGGACGGAGGTCTCGCGCCGAGGAGCCGGTTCGTGGCACTCGGCTGACCGCACCGGCGGCCCGCCCGTGGCACTCGGCTGACCCGCGGGCCACCGCGTCGCGCCTCCTTGCCGCAGCAGGTGGCGTGTCCCACAATGCCCGGAGGACGCCCACCCGGTAGCCGGGAGAACCTGTGAGACAGCTGCAACTGGTCGGCTACACCGCCGATCTGCTCCACCTCGTGTTCACCGACACGGACGAGGGTGGGGGACGGTTCAAGGCGCCCATCGACGAGGACTTCGTGGCGACGCTGACCGAGGTGCTCGAGCTCGTCGACCCCGACGCCGCTCCCCTCGGCTCCCTTCTCGGAGAGCGGTCGCCACACCCGCCCCCCGCGCCTGAGCCCGACGGCATCGATGCGGGGACCGGTGACGACGGGGATGAGCCGCCGGTCGGCCCGCGGGGGGTCGGACCACTGGCGGGCATGGCGGCGGCCGTGAAGTGGGCGGCCGCGGACAACGGCGAGGTTGTGGTGGGCTCCGACCGTCCGCGGCCGAGCAAGCTCGCCCCACGCGAGATCCAGGCGCTCCTGCGCGCGGGGCAGGGCGTGCGCTCCGTCGCCAAGCTCGCCGACACCGACGAGTGGTGGGTGCGCCGCTGGCTGCCCCCCATCGAGGCGGAGCGCGACCAGGTGCTCCAGGGCGTGTGGTCGTGCTCCATCGCCAAGACGCGCCTCGGTGTGAGCGCCGACCCGGTGGGAGAAGCGGTCGAGAAGAACCTCGCGGCGAAGGGCGTGCGCCCTGATGACCCTTCCGTCGAATGGAGCGCTGCACGGCGCGAAGGCGACGCGCACTGGAAGGTGATCTTGCGCTACCGCAGCCGGGGGCGCGCGCAGCGAGCAGTCTGGCACTTCAGCACCGAGACGGGTGAGCTCCTCCCGAGGAACAACCTCGCGGTGGACATCGCCTGGACGAGACCCCGCCGTGGCGCGACGCGCGCGACGGCCGATGGTGCCCGCCGGCCGTCGCGTCGCGCCAAGGCTCCGGGTGGGGTCAAGAAGGCGGGCGCGAAGAAGGTCGCCGCAAAGAAGGCTGCGGCGACGAAGGGCGAGAAGAAGGCTGCGGCGAAGAAGGCCACCGCGAAGAAGGCTGCGGCGAAGAAAGCTGCGGCGAAGAAGGCAGCGTCGAAGCGGGGCCCGGCGAAGAAGTCCGGTGTGAAGAGGACCGCCCCGGCACCGGCTGCGCAGGCCGGGACGGGCACCGGCGACAACCCGGCTTCCCGGTAGCATCGGGGGGAATGGCCGAGGTCGGAGCTCGCGCGGAGCAGCGTGCCGTCGTCTCCGGTGCGGGTCGGCTGCTCCTCGGCGCGCACCTCGTCGCCGGTGCGCTCGTGGTCGTCGGTGTCCTCGCGCAGGTGCTGCGGCCTCTCGCCCCCGACCTGGGCCCGCCACCCCCGCCGACCGTCTGGTTCGACGCGGCTCACCTCGCACAGGTCACGGCGTACCGCCAGCCGCTCTACGCCGCCGGCGTCGCCGCGCTCGTGCTGCGGCTCGCCGTGCCCTGCCTCGCGGCGTTCAGCGGCCCGGGCCGGCGCTTCGTCGACGGCGTCGTCCGCCGGGTGGGGGAGCACCGACCGGCCCGGGCCGCCACCGCCGTCGTCCTCGCCGTCGTCGTCATCACCGATCTCGTCGTCTTTCCGCTCGCGTTCTGGGCGGGCTACGTCCACGAGGGCGCGTTCGGCTTCCGGGTGCACGGGCTCGCGGGGTGGGCGAGGGACTGGGCGGTCGAGAAGACCCCGACCTGGCTCGTCGTGGCGACGCTGACGCTCGGCGGCTACGCGCTCGCGCGTCGACTGCCGCGTGCCTGGCCGCCGGTCGCGGGCGCCGCGACGGCGCTCCTTGCCGCCGCGTTCGTTCTCGTGACGCCGGTCGTGCTCGAGCCGCTCGTGTTCTCCACCGACACTCTGCCGAACGGACCGGTGCGTGCAGAGGTCCAGCGGGTCCTCGACCGCTCCGACCATCAGGTGGAGCGCATCGTCGTCGCCGACGCGAGCCGGCGGACCACGAAGCGCAACGCCTACCTCTCCGGGCTCGGCCCCAGCCGCCAGGTGGTGCTCTACGACACCCTCGTCGAGAGCCAGCCACCCGACGAGGTCGGTGCCGTGCTCGCTCACGAGCTGGCGCACCACCTGCACGCCGACCTGGTCCGCGGCACGCTGCTCGCTGCAGCGGGGACGACGGCGCTGTGCTACCTGCTCGCGGCGGTGCTGCGCAGGCGGGTGCGCAGCGGCCGCCAGCGGACCGTCGGCGACCCCCGCGCCGCCGCGGTCGTCCTCGCGCTCGTGGTCCTCGCCACCGTCGTGACCGCTCCGGTCGCAAACGCAGTGAGCCGCCGCGCGGAGGCCGCCGCCGACCTCGGCGCCCTGCGCATCACCGGCGCGCCCGCCACCTTCCAGCGGCTGAACGCGGAGCTCGCGCGCGCCAACCTCTCCGACCCCCTGCCACCACGGTGGGTCCAGCTGCTGTGGTCGACGCACCCGCCCCCGTCCGCGCGGCTGGAGATGGGGCGACGGTGGGAGGAGGGGCTGCTCAGATGAGCACCCCCCGGACGCTCTGGGTCACCAACGACTTCCCGCCGCGGCTGGGAGGGATCGAGACCTTCGTCTCCGAGCTCGTCAGCCGGCTCGACCCCGCCGGTGTGCGGGTGCTCGCCGCCGCCGCGCCGGGCGACGCCGAACATGACGCGGACCTGCCGTTCCCCGTCGAACGGATCGGGCGCCGGCCGCTCCTGCCGACGCCCGCGGTGACGCGGCGGGTCCGGGCCGCCGCTGCCGCGCACGCCGCCGACGTCGTGGTGTTCGGCGCGTCGTGGCCACTCGGCGAGCTCGCGGGTGACCTCGACGTGCCGACATTCGCGCTCACGCACGGCCATGAGGCCGGGATGGTGCGGGTGGGTCTCGGTCCGCTCTTGCGGCGGGTGGCGCGCCGTGTCGACGGCCTCGGGGTGATCAGCCGGTTCACCCGCGCGGCGCTCGAGCCGTGGGTGGCGGCCCACACCGCCGTGTACGACCTCCCGCCGGGGGTTGACACCGACCGTTTCCATCCCGGCGTGGACGGCTCCCGGATCCGGGAGCGCCTGCACCTGTGCCCCGACGACGGGCTGGTCGTGTGCGTGGGACGCCTCGTGGCCCGCAAGGGGCACGACGTCCTCGTGGACGCCTGGCCCCGCGTGCGCGCCCGCCATCCCGGCGCGCACCTGCTGCTCTGCGGCGGCGGCCCGGCAGGTGCGCGCCTCGGCCGCAGGGCCGCCGCGCTCGGAGTCGAGGGGGCCGTCACCCTCGCCGGACCGGTCGGGACGCCTGACCTGCCCGCGGTGCACGCGGCCGCCGACGTCTTCGCGATGCCCTGCCGCACGCGCCTCGGCGGCCTCGACGTCGAGGGCCTCGGCATCGTCTACCTCGAGGCGCAGGCCACGGGCACGCCGGTGGTCGCCGGGCGTTCCGGTGGTGCCCCCGAGACCCTCGTCGACGGGCGCACCGGCCTCGTCGTGGGCGGCAGGGCGCCGGCCGAGCTGGCCGACGCGCTGTCCGCGCTGCTCGGCGACGGTGAGCGCCGCCGCGCCATGGGTGCCGCCGGGCGCGCCTTCATGGAGCAGCGCTACGCCTGGCCGGTCATCGCCGAGCGCTTCCGGGGGATCCTCGAGACGATCGCCGGTGCGCGCACGCACCGGTGACGGCGCACAGCCGCAGCAGCCCCGGCGCCAACCCTGCGGGCGTGGGATCCGTTGGAGGCGTAGTCTCGCGAACGAGGAGGCACCGGCATGCACAAGGACTTCACCCTCATCCCAGACGACCAGCCCGGCGTGCTCGCCCGCCTCGGCGAGGCCGCGGGGCGAGCGGGCATCAACATCGAGGGCATCAGCGCGTTCACGGGCGAAGGCAAGGGCATCGTCCACCTGCTCGTGCGCGACCCCGAGGACGCGCAGCGGGCGCTCGCCGAGGCGGGATTCGACGTCCGTGCCGCCCGCGACGTGCTCGTCGTGGACATCGAGGACCGGCCCGGGGCGATGGGCGAGGTCTGCCGCCGGCTCGCCGCCCACGACGTCAACATCCAGCAGGCCTACATCGCCGGCGGCGGATCAGGCGGGGGCTACCGGCTCGTGCTCGCCGTCGACGACATCGAGCGCGGTCGCGCGCTCGTGTGACGCGGACGCCGCGCTGCGGTCAGCGGGTGGGGACGGCGCAGGAGCCGTCGGCGCACGCCGCCACGTCGTGGCCGCCGTCCGCGGCGGGATCATCGCCGTTGTCGGGGCCGGCGCCGTCGCCGGTGACCCGGGCGGCGTCCTCCTGACCGGTGGTGTCGGGCAGCGACTCGGCCCAGACCGCCTCGAGCAGCTCGGTGAGGACCTCCGGGGACTGGGCTCCCGCGACGCCGTAGGCACGGTCGACGACGAAGAAGGGGACGCTTGTGATCCCCAGCGCTCGCGCGGTGGCCTCGTCGGCACGCACCTCTCCGGCGTACGCGTCGCCGGCGAGGACGGCGCGCGCCTCCTCGGGGTCGAGCCCGGCGTCGGCTGCCAGCCGGGCGAGGACCGCGACATTCCCGACGGGCTGGCCCTCGCAGAGGTAGGCGGCGAGCAGGCGTTCCTTCACCGCGTCCTGCACGCCCTGCTCACCGGCGAGGTGGAGCAGGCGGTGCGCGTCGAAGGTGTTGCCTGGACGGGCGATGTCGAGGCGGAATGCGAGACCCTCGGCCGCGGCCACGCGGGTCATGCGGTCGTGCATCGCCTGCGCCTCCGGCCGCGACACCCCGTACTTGGCGGCGAGGTGCTCGACCGCCACCCCGCGCTCCCGGGGCGCTGAGGGGTCGAGCTCGAAGCTCCGCCACGTCACCTCGACGGCGTGCGCGTGCGGGAAGCGGGCCAGCGCCGCCTCGAAACGCCGCTTGCCGACAAAGCACCAGGGGCATACGACGTCGGACCAGATCTCGATCTGCATGCGCACACCTCGTGAAAACCCGGGGACTTGCTCCAACACGCCGGCGACAAGGATCCTTCCCGAGGCCGGGGCGCCGTTCACGGTCGACGGGCGACGGCGAACACCGACTGTCCGAACGGGGGCGGAACCCACCGCTCGACGGCGGCGAACGCCGGCACGAGCCGGTCCCAGACGGACAGCGCCGGTCCCGCCGCCGGCCGCATGCGGAGGATGCGCATGCCGACGGTCCAGGCGAGCAGTCCGGGGGCGTTGACGTAGTGCAGGCAGACCAGCCGCAGGCCCGCGGCGTCGAGGGCGGCGACGAGGTCGGGACGGCGGTAGCGGCGGAAGTGCCCGATCTCACGGTCGAACCGGCTCATCGCGAACGTGAACGCGGGCACGACGAGGATCACCCGGCCGCCCGATGCGAGCAGCCGGGCGAACCCGCGCAGCGCTTCGACGTCGTCGGCGATGTGCTCGAGGACGTTGTAGGCCACGACCGCCGAGTGGTCGGCGTTCTCGGTGATGGGCGCGAGAAGGGCGCGCACGCGCACCCGCGGGTCGCCGGCGAAGCGGGCGCGGAGGAGCTCGAGGCGTTGCACATCGCCTTCCGAGGCGGTGAACACCTGCACCCACGGGGCCCACTCTGCCGCATAGTCGCCGAGCCCCGAGCCGACCTCGAGCGGCCGGGGGCCGAGCCAGGGGGTGGCGAACGACGCCAACCAGCGCCGGTAGCGCACCGCCTGACGGAGGTCCTCGAGCGTCTGGCCCTGCACGGACTGGTCACCGGCGACGGTCAGCGCCGCGCCGGCCGGCGCCTGTGGGATGGTGGGCACGGCGGAGCTCGACATGGGGCGCTCCCGGTGAAAGGGGCGACGGGCGGGCTGAAAGGATAGCCGCCGCACTGGCGGCAGGGACGGCGCGGCGGCGGAGCCGGAGGCAGGCCGGTCGCCGTGGCCACGGTAGCCTGCCGGGGATGGCCGCCCGGACCGCAGCCGCTCGGGCCGCGGGGCGCCGCCACGCGCGGTCGCGCCTGCGCCCCCTCGACGGGGTCGTCGCCGTGCTCCTCGCGACGGGCGCGGCCGCGCTGCGCGCCGGTCCGCTCGGCCCGTCGAGCCTCTGGCTGGACGACGCCTGGACCGCCCTCGTCGTGCGGGCCGACTCGGTCGCCGAGGCTGCCGCCCTCGCGGTGACCGCCCCTGGGTTCGGGCTGCTGCTGCGCGCGTGGCTCCAGGCGGTGGGCTTCTCGGAGACCGCCGCGCAGCTGCCGCCGTTCGCATTCGCCGTGCTCGGGCCGCCCGCGGTCTACCTCGTCGGCGTCACGGTCGGTCTGCGCCGCACGGCCGCCGGCGTGGCCGGGCTGCTGCTGCTCGCTGCACCGGCGCACCTCACGAACGCCACCCGGGTGAAGCAGTACACCCTCGACGCGCTGCTCGCCACGGGCGTCATCGCGCTCGCGTGGCGGGTGCTCGCAGCGCCCCGGGAGGCCGCCCGGTGGGCGACGCTGGCCGCTATCGGGACGCTGGCGACGCTCGTGTCCGCCCAGATCGCGCCCGTCGTCGTTGCCGCGCTGGCCGCCGGACTGCTCGCGGCCCGGCGCGCCGGCGCGGCGCTGGGGGCGGGCCTTGGCGCCACCACGGCCTACGGCGTGCTCGGCGGCGCGTGGTACCTCGCCTACCTGCGCCCCTCGGTGAGCCCTGCGCTGCGGGCGTACTGGAGCGGGCACTACCTCGACCTGGCGGACGGGCCCCGCGCGGTCGCTGCGGGACTCGTCCAGGGGCTCGGCGGGGTCCTCGGCGCGCTCTCGGCCGTCCCGGCCCCCTTCGTCGCCGTGCCGTTGCTGGCCGCAGCGGGGTGGGCGCTGCTGCGCCGGCCGGCGGTGGCGGTGCTCCTCGCGGGTCCGCTCGCCGTGACGGTGCTCCTCGCGGCCCTGCGGCTGGCCCCGCTGGGGGGTGGACGGACCGACATCGTCCTGCTGCCGGGCCTCGCGCTCCTCGCCGCCGTCGGCGTCGACGCGGCCGCCGGCGCGGACCGGCGGGCCGCGGCTGGCCTGGCCGCGGCGGTCCTCGCGGCGACGGCGCTGGCCCGACCCGACGCCGGCTCCTACCCGAGCCACGACGTGCGACCGCTCGTGGCGCGCATGGAGGCCGCGCTGCGACCCGGCGACGCCGTCCTCGTGTACTCCGCCACGCGCTGGGCCTACGGCCTCTACACCGGGTTCGATGTCGCCTTCCCGCCCGACCCGAGGCGAGGGACGGGCTTCGACGTGGCCGTCGCCGACCCTCGCGTGCGCATCCTCGAACCCCAACGCCACACCGCCGAGCGCTACGCCGCCGACGTGAGCGCGGGAATCCGCGGGGCACAGCGGGTGTGGCTGCTCGCCAGCGGATGGCGCGGCGACCTCGCGGTGCTCGAACGCCTCATCGGCGATCGGGGCCTCGTCGAGACCTCCCGCGAGTCGCGCCCCGGGGGGCTGCTCGTGCGCTGGGAGCGCCCGTGAGGCGGGCCGCTAGCCCATGGGCGCGTAGCTGATCTCGGCCCCGTCGAAACCGGGTGCGGAGTGCAGGGCCTCCATCACGTCGCCGAGCGCGGAGTTCGTGTCGGTGGCTGACACCGTCACCTCCGCCCTCACGCACAGCCGGCCACGCTCGTCGCGCCATGGTTCGTGCAGGCTCACGTCGCCGACCGGCCACAGCGCGGCTTCGAGCAGCTCGGAGCGGTCCGCCTCGGCGGGCAGGCACGCCGACACGATGATCCGGTGCGACGTGCTCGCCCTGGCGTGATCCGAGTCGGGCACCGGCGTGCCGGCGCTGCGGACGGCGGGCGCGAGGTCCTCGGTGGCGGGGGCCGGACCGACGTCGAGGGCGATGAGCAGTGACGCGTCAGGGGCCGCCCAGGCGACGTGCGTCGTCGCGGCGCGCAGCCCCGACACGGTCGGGGCGACCGGCACGACGACGAGGTCGTCGGCTCTCGCGGCGGCCCCGACGGCGAGGTCGAGCCGCCGCGGGTCGTGGTGGACCCGGTCGCTCAGCGCCGCCACCTCGGCGGGCAGGTCCACGGTGCTCTCGCCGCTGCGCACCACCCGGACCGGTGCCCCCGTCGTCTCGTGCAGCCGGCGCACGAGCGCGGCCGCGAGCCGGATGCCGCCGGTGGCGGCGCTCCCCAGGTGATCGTCGGACACGGGCAGCAGCAACCGCGAAAAGGACTTCTCGCCGAGGCGGGCGACCGCGAGCGGCACCGCCGAACGTCCCGCGATCGAGTCGATGAGGCTGCCGAAGACGTTCTGGTGGCTGCTGCGCCCCTGCCATCCCATGACGACGAGTGTCGCCTCGCACTCCCGCGCCGTGTCGAGCACCCCACGGGCGACGGATTCGTCGACGTCGAGCATGCCACGGGCCTCCACGCCGGCTCGTCGCGCGGTCACCTCGGCGCTGACGACGAGCTCGTGTGCCGTCTCCCGCTCCGCTGCGGGCGCGTCCGGGCGCAGGACGGTCACCGGGACAACCAGCCCGTCCCGCTCCGCGAGCGATGCGGCCAGCTCCAGCAGGGTGTACGCCGATCTGGGGTTGCTGACCGGGACGAGGACGGTGGTGCCGAAGGCCATGGGGCTATTAGACAGCATGCGCCTCCCGTGGCGCCTCGCGCCGGGGGGCGAACGGTGCTTTGCCATCCGGGCCGTGGCGCGCGGGTCGGGTTGGTTGCCTTGCGGGGCGCCGCTGGCGTCTACTGGGCCGATGCTCTTCCGACCGGATGCGCGGGATTTCCGGCTGATCGGTCTCTACTCCGCCCGCGTGCTCATGGGTGTCGGGGTGGCGATGCTGCTGCCCGCCACCCTCGGATTCGCCCTCGGGGAGGTGAACGAGGCGTGGGGCTTCATCGTCGCTGCGGCGCTCGCGGTCCTCCTCGCCCGCACGGCCGAATGGGTGTGCAGGACGAACGCGGCGCTGACGACGAGTCACGGGCTCGCGGCGGTCGGGGCGGCGTGGCTGCTGGCCCCGGTGTTCGCGGCCGTACCGCTCCTGCTGTCCGGTCACTACGTGTCCTACCTCGACGCCTACTTCGAGGCGATGAGCGGGTTCGCCACCATCGGCCTCACCCTCGCGAACGACATCGACCACATGGCAAGGAGCGTCAACCTGTGGCGGCACCTCATGCAGTTCATGGGCGGGCAGGGGATCATCATCGTCTTCCTCACCCTGTTCGCGCGCGGCGGCGGGGCCATCGGCGCTCTGTACGTCGGCGAGGGCCGTGAGGAGACCATCCTGCCGAACGTCGTCAGCACCGCGCGGTTCATCTGGCGGGTGGCCCTCACCTACGCGGTCGTCGGCATCTTCCTGCTCTGGGCGGCGCTCGTCACCGCGGGGATGACGCCGGGCCTCGCGCTCTACCACGGGACGAACCTCTTCATGGCCGCGTTCGACACCGGGGGGTTCGCGACGCAGTCCTCGTCGGTGGGCTTCTACCGCTCGCAGGTCGTCGAGGCGGTGCTCATGCCGATCATGGTCGCCGGGGGGTGCAGCTTCGCGCTGCACTACTGGCTGTGGCAGCGACGCGGCCGGGAGCTCGTCCGCAACCTGGAGTCGCGGGTGCTCGCCACCTCGATGCTGCTCGTGTTCGCCGTCATGTGCGTCGGGGTGGCGCGGATCGGACTGTTCGCCGACGTCGGCCCGCTGTTCCGCCACGCGTTCTTCCAGACCGTCAGCGCGCACACGACGACCGGGCTCGCGACGGTGCCCGGTCGGCTGTACCTCACGGACTGGGGGGTGCTGGCGCCCGGGATGCTCGTCATCGCCATGGCGCTCGGCGGCATGGCGGGCTCCACGGCAGGAGGGATCAAGGCGCTGCGCGTCGGACTCGTCCTGAAGGGGCTGAGGCGTGACCTCCGCAAGCTCCTGCTGCCCCATGACGCGGTCGTCGTGGAGACCTACCACGCCGGGCAACGGCGGATTCTCCGCAACCCCCAGGTGATGACCGCCGTCGTGGTGCTGCTCCTCTGGCTCGTCCTCTACCTGGCCGGGACGCTGGTCGGGCTCTTCTACGGTTACAACCTCCAGGTGGCCCTGTTCGACTCCACCGCCGCGGCGAGCTCGGGCGGGCTGTCGGTGGGCGTCGTCCGCCCCGACCTCGAGACCCCCCTGAAGCTCGTCTACATCGCCCAGATGGTCCTCGGGCGACTCGAGTTCGTCGCGCTGTTCGTGCTCCTCGGCTACCTCGTCGCGATCGTCCGGGGCAGGGCATGAGCCTCCAGGCGCCGGCCCGTGCAGTGAGTCGCCTCGGGGTGCTCGGTGGCGCCCTGGTCCTTGTCGCCCTCCTCGCAGGCGTCGTCGGGGTCGCCGAGGCGCTGCGTCATCCGCACGCCGACGTCCAGACCGCGACGCTCGCCGAGATGGGCGACGTCCGCGACGAGGTCGTGTGCCCGGACGCGCCAGCCGCTGCGGACGACGGTGCGGTCGCGGTGGGCTCCGGTGAGCTCCATGACTGCCCGGCGCTCTACGACGGCCTGCGGGTGCGCTACGAGGGCGAGGTCGTCGGCGCCTTGCTGTCCCGACGTGGCGTGGCGTGGACGCAGCTGAACGACGACGACTACGCCGGTGTGCTCGGCCCGCTGCCGGCGCACCGTGTCTACCGGGGCAGCAACGCAGGGGTCGGGGTCCTCCTGCCCACCGGGGTCGCCGAGGTCGTCGAATGGGTGGGCGGTCCCGCCGCTCGTGGCGACGTGCTCGTCGTCACGGGGACCTTCCACCGCGTCGACCCGGCCAGCCGGGAGGTCGCGGTCATACGGGCCGACTCGGCGGTGACGTCCCGCCCCGGGGGGCCCGCCCCAGCCGAGCCGCTGCCCGCCCGGCGGGTCCTCGGCATCGTGCTCGGGATCGCGGCCGCGGGCGTCACGGCGGGCCCCTGGCTCCTGCGCCGATGGAGCCGTTAGCTCAGGGGGTCAGCGTGTGGTAGTCGGCCTGGATGGCGTTGCGGTCTCGTGGTCGTGGTGGCCGGTTGCGTTCCGACCGTGCGACGATGAGGTTGCAGCGCCGTTGCAGCCGTGCGGCTCCCGTGACTGGACGCGGCGCCGGCGTGCGCATCCGGTGGGGCGTCTGGAACGCCCCACGTGGGGAAAGGGAGCCTCATGGTCTCGCACCCGCACCGATGCTCCTACATCCCGCCGCACGTCCTCGATCGTGTGGCGCGCCGCGCCGACGAGCCGGCGAAGGCCGCCGCCCGTGCGACCGCTCAGCAGAGCCAGGCGACCCGGCGCGCGCGCGCCGGCGCGATGCTCACCGTCCCCCGCCTGCTCGCCGCCCGGGCCGGCGTGGCGGCAGAAGCGGCGGGGGCACGGAGGGTGTATGACTGCAAGGGCCAGTGGGAGCAGCAGGTGGCCCTCGCGCGCAAGGAAGGCGACGAGGAGGCCTCAGGCGACGTCGACGTCGACACCGTCTACGAGCACGCCGGGTTCGCCCGCGAGTTCTACCGCGCCGAGCTCGGTCGCAACTCCATCGACAACCAGGGCATGGACCTCGTCTTGAACGTGCACTACGGCGAGGACTACATGAACGCGCTCTGGGACGGCGAGCAGATCCTGTTCGGCGACGGCGACGGGGAGATCTTCTCGAGCCTCGCCCGGTCCCTGGAGGTCACCGCCCACGAGCTCACCCACGGCGTCGTGCAGTTCTCGGCGAACCTCGAGTACTACAGCCAGTCGGGCGCGTTGGACGAGAGCATGGCCGACGTGCTCGGCGCGGCCGTCACCCAGCACGCCGAAGGCCAGGACGCGGGCCAGGCTGACTGGCTCATCGGCGACGAGGTCATGGGCCCGACCCTGTACGGCGAGGCTCTGCGGTCGGTCAAGGCGCCGGGCACCGCCTACCACAACACCTTGCTCGGCAGGGACCCCCAGCCCGCGCACATGGACGACTACTTCACCGGCACCGAGGACCACCAGGGGGTCCACATCAACAGCGGCATCCCGAACCGGGCCTTCTACCTGACCGCTTCGGACGTCGGGACGCCGGCCGCGGGCCGCATCTGGTACGCCGCACTGCACCGGTTGTGGCCGACGGCGGACTTCAACGACGCCGTGGAGGTCATCGTTGACACCACCCGGGAGCTGACGCGCGACGAGCAGGCGCCGAAAGGCGCGGCGCAGGTCGTGCGAGCCGCCTTCCGGGAGGTCGGTCTGCCGCGCTAGCAGGAGGGGGTGAGCGGTGCAGATCGACTTCGAGCTGCGTGGCGGGTACGGGGGGTTGTTCGCCACCAAGCCCCTCGTGCACCGCGTCGCCACGACCGACTTGCCGCCGGGGGAGCGCGAGCAGCTCGAGGACCTCGTCCGGCGGGCGGGCCTCCTCGAAGGCGGGGTCCCCCCACCGGCGTCCCCGGCCGGCGGCGCGGAGGCGGCGGCGGAACGGCCCTCCACCGGGGCACGCCGGGCCGACACGTTCACCTACCGCCTGTCCCTGCGCGGCGGCGGGCGGTCGGGGACCTACACCTACGACGACGTGACCGTCCCCCCCGCGGTGCGCCCGCTGCTCACCTGGCTGCAGAAGCGGGCCCTGTCCGCCCGCGGGTGAGGCGGGCACCGGCACCGCGGGGCCCGGCTACTCGGGCGCGGACTCCTCGAGCTCCAACCCCCGGGTCTCGGGCAGGCGGTGGTACAGCGCGGCGATCAGCACGACCGGCACGCTGATGGTCAGCGCCGCCGGCCCGAAGGCGTCGTAGGCGTCGACGAGGATGCCGAAGGCGAGGAGCCCGAGGACAGCCCCGACGATGTTGGCGGCGGCGACCCACCCCGCCGCCGTCCCCCGCTGGGACGTCGGGAACAGCTCGGCGTCGAGGGCGCCCGCCGCCGGAGCGTAGGCGGCGGCGGCGCCGATGCCCCCGACGTAGCCGAGCGCCACCCCCGCAGGCTCGCCGCTGTAGGTCAGGACCCCCGCCGCGGCGGTGAGCGCCATCGCGACGCCGGCGCTCAGTCGGCGGCCGAAGCGGTCAGCCGCCCACCGGCCGATGACCAGGCCGAGCAGGCCGGTGGGAGCCGCGGCGACGAAGAGCCACGCCATGGTCGCCGACGTCATCCCGAGGATGCGCTCGCCGTACAGGAACAGGTTCGTGTTCACCGGCCCGGTGACGAAGCCGAACCCGACATGCAGGAGGAAGAGCAGCGCGAGCCGTCCCCGCAGGTCGCGGCGGACGGCGCCGAGCCGCGGGCGGCTCGACGGCGCGCGGGCCCGCAGCCCGGCGAAGCGGCTCGGCTCGTCCAGCCAGCGACCGAGCAGGGGCACGAAAAGCAGCGGCAGCGCGGCCATGGCGAACAGGCCGCGGAATCCGTACGCGGGCGGGATGACGGTGCGCACGAGCGCGGTGAGGCCCGCGCCGAGGGCGTAGCCGGCGGTGATCAGGGCGATGGCCTTCGAGCGGTCGCTGCTGCGGGTCTCCTCGGCCGCGATGACGGTGGCGAGTGCGTTCGTCGCCGACAGCAGGGGGCGGGCGAGGGCGAACAGCGCGACGAACCACCAGAAGCTGGGGCTCGCGGCAGTGGCCAGCGTCATGAGCAGCCCGGTGCCGCAGCACCAGAGGATCACACGTCGCCGGCCGGCGCGGTCGGCGAGGCCCGCGAGCGGCAACGCCGCGAGGGACGCGAGGCGGATGAAGGCCAGGCCGGCGCCGAGGGTCGTCCCGGTGAGCCCCGCCATGTCGGCGACCGAGCCCGCCGGCTGCGGCTCACCGAACGCCGCGGCGACGTCGCCGAGCGCCACGGTCACGCCGAAGCTCGCGAACCCCGACGCGACCGACAGCCCCGCCGCGGCGAGGATGGCCGGATGCAGCCAGCCTCGGGTGCGCAGCAGCGTGGACATCGCACCTCTGTTCGTGAGTAGGACAGCGGGGTGGCACTCTACGCAATCCCGACCTGGAAGCGACAAGGAGCACAACCGTGGTCAACGTCTGGCCTGGGCATCCCTACCCCCTCGGCGCGCGCTGGGACGGTCGAGGGACGAACTTCGCGTTGTTCAGCGAGCACGCCGAGAAGGTGGAGCTCTGCCTGTTCGACCGCGCCGGGTACGAGCTGCGCATCCCCATGGCCGACCAGACCGCGTTCATCTGGCACGCGTACCTTCCGGGCATCCAACCGGGGCAGCGCTACGGCTACCGGGTGCACGGACCCTACGAGCCCGGCGCCGGGCACCGGTTCAACCCGGCGAAGCTCCTCATCGATCCGTACGCCAAGGCGATCGACGGGATGATCGACTGGAACGACGCGGTGTTCGCCTACCCGCTCGGCGGCTCCGACCTCGAGCTCAACAGGGCCGACAGCGCCCCCCACGTGCCGAAGTGCATCGTCACGAACCCCTTCTTCGACTGGGGTGACGACCGCCACCCGCGCACCCCAGAGAACCAGATGATCATCTACGAGACCCATGTGAAGGGCCTCACGATGCTCCACCCGGACGTGGAGCCGGAGCTGCGCGGCACCTACGCGGGGCTCGCGTCCCCGCCGGTCATCGACTACCTCACCTCGCTCGGCGTCACCGCCGTGGAGCTGCAGCCAGTCCACCACTTCGTCCACGACCACTTCCTCGTCGAGAAGGGGTTGCGCAACTACTGGGGCTACAACTCCATCGGGTTCCTCGCCCCGCACGCCGACTACGCCGCCCGGGGAACCCGGGGCGAGCAGCTCTACGAGTTCAAGGCGATGGTGAAAGACCTCCACGAGGCGGGCCTGGAGGTCATCCTCGACGTGGTCTACAACCACACCGCCGAGGGCAACCACGAAGGCCCCACGCTCGCGCTGCGCGGGATCGACAACCGCAGCTACTACCGGCTCGTCGATGGGGACGAGCGCTTCTACATGGACTACACGGGGACCGGCAACTCCCTCAACGTCCGCCACCCCCACGTGCTGCAGCTGATCACCGACTCCCTGCGCTACTGGGTGACGGAGATGCACGTCGACGGGTTCCGCTTCGACCTCGCATCTACGCTGGCCCGCGAGCTGCACGACGTCGACCGCCTCGCGGCCTTCTTCGACATCATCCAGCAGGACCCTGTCATCAGCCAGGTCAAGCTCATCGCGGAGCCCTGGGACGTCGGTGAAGGCGGGTACCAGGTCGGCAACTTCCCGGTGCTCTGGACCGAGTGGAACGGCAAGTACCGTGACACCGTTCGCGACTACTGGCGCGGCCACACCTGGGGCGTCGGGGAGCTCGCGTCGCGCCTGACCGGTTCGAGCGACCTCTACGCCCACAACGGGCGGCGGCCGTACGCGTCGATCAACTTCGTCACCGCCCACGACGGGTTCACGTTGCGGGACCTCGTGAGCTACAACGAAAAGCACAACGAGGCGAACCTCGACGACAACTCGAGCGGGGAGGACCACAACCGCTCGTGGAACTGCGGTGTCGAGGGCAAGACCGACGACCCGAAGGTGCTCGCGCTGCGCGACCGTCAGCAGCGCAACTTCCTCGCCACCCTCTTCCTGTCGCAGGGGGTGCCCATGCTGCTCGGCGGCGACGAGTTCAGCCGCACGCAGCAGGGCAACAACAACACCTACTGCCAGGACAACGAGCTGTCCTGGTACCACTGGGAGTGGGACGACCAGCAGCGCTCGCTGCAGGCCTTCACCCGGTTCCTCATCGGCTTGCGCAAGCGTCATCCGGTCTTCCGCCGCCAGCAGTACTTCCGGGGCGAGGAGCGCGGGGGCATCAGCGACCTCGACTGGCTGAAGCGGGACGGGTCGGAGATGGCGGTCGAGGACTGGTACGAGGGCGAGCTGCAGGCGCTCATGTTCTTCCTCAACGGCCGGGCGATCCCCACCCGTGACGAGCGCGGGCGACGGGTGGTCGACGACAGTTTCCTCGTCCTCATGAACGCGAGCGCGGACGACCTGGCGTTCACGGTGCCCTCGGAGGCGTACGGCAAGCGCTGGAGCGTCGTGTTCAACACCGCCCGGCCGCAGCTGCGGGAGGGCGACGCGCACCGCGACGCCGGGGAGAAGCTCGACCTGGCGTCGCGCTCGATGAAGCTCATGCGCCGCCTCGACGACGCGCGGGACGACTGACGGCTCCGGGCTGCCGATGACCGTCACGCCACGCGCCACCTACCGCCTCCAGCTCGGCACCGACCTCGACTTCGCCGCGGCCGGGGAGCTCGTCGACTACCTCGCGGCCCTCGGCGCGTCGCACCTCTACCTGTCGCCCCTTCTCGCGGCCGCGGCGGGCAGCGCCCACGGCTACGACGTCGCCGACCCGACCCGGGTCTCCGACGTCCTCGGGGGTGAGGAGGGGCTCCGCGCGCTGTCCGACCGCGCCCGCGCGGCAGGGCTCGGCCTCGTCGTCGACATCGTCCCCAACCACGTCGGCGTCGGCCCCGACAACCCCCTGTGGGAGGCGCTCCTCGCGGAGGGGCAGTCGGGCCCGGCCGGCCGCACGTTCGACGTGGACTGGGCAACGCCGCTGCCCGGGGCGGCGGGCAAGATCCTGCTGCCCGTCCTGGGCGAGCAGTACGGCGCCGTCCTCTACGCCGGCGAGCTCGAGGTGGTCGACGCCGACGGTGAATGGCGGCTGCGCTACTACGATCACGACTTCCCCCTGTCACCGGAGGCTCAGGAAGCCCTGGACCGCTCGGGAGACGGTGAGCTGCTCGCTGGTACCCCCGGCGAGCCGGCGACGTGGACGCGCCTGCACGCGCTGCTCGAATCGCAGCACTACCGCCTCGTCCACTGGCGAGTGGGTGACCGTCTGCTGAACTACCGGCGTTTCTTCGCCATCAACGAGCTCGCCGCGGTGCGGGTCGAGGACCCGGCGGTCTTCGAGGCCACCCACGAGAAGGTGCTCGCGCTCGTGGGGGAGGGCGTCGTCGAGGGGCTCCGCGTCGACCATCCCGACGGGTTGCGCGACCCTGCCCGGTACCTCGAGCGGCTCGCCGAGCGGACCGGCGGCGCATGGATCGTCGTCGAGAAGATCCGCGAGCGCGGCGAGCCCCTGCCGGACTGGCCGGTGGCGGGTACAACCGGCTACGAGTTCGCCAACGACGCGCTCGGGCTGTTCGTCGACGGGGGGGCCGAGGCGGTCCTCGACGCGCTCGACGCCGAGTTCGGCGCGGCCGCGGTCCCGTACACCGCACAGGCGTGGGCGGCCAAGCGCGAGAAGCTCGCGACCGACCTGCAGGCCGACCTCCGCCGGCTCGGCCGCGTCCTCTGGCGGGTGACCCAGGAGCACCCCGAGGTTCGTGACGTCGACGACGCCCTGTGCCGTGCGGCCCTCGCCGACGTCATCGTCGCGATGGATGTCTACCGCAGCTACGTCGACCCTCGGACCGGACAGGCGAGCGCCGACGACGTCGCGCGCGTGCGGGGCGCGGTCGATCGAGCCCGCGGCTTCGGGCACGCCCCCGCCTTCCTCTACGGGTTCCTCGCCGACGTCCTGATCGGACGCGCCGGCACGACGCCGGATCATCTCGAGGTCCTCGGCCGGTTCCCGCAGCTGTCGGGTGCGGTCATGGCCAAAGGGGTGGAGGACACGGTCTTCTACCGCTACGTACGGCTCTCGGCGGTCAACGAGGTCGGCGGGGACCCCGGCGAGCTCGGGCTCAGCGTCGCGGGCTTCCACGGCGCGAATGCCGAGCGCGCACGCTGCCATCCCACCGGGATGCTCACCACGTCGACCCACGACACGAAGCGGGGGGAGGACGTGCGACTGCGGATCGCGGCGCTGTCGGAGCTGGTCGAGGTCTGGGAGCGTGAGGTCCGGCGGTGGCGGGAGCTCAACGCCGGCTGCGTCGCGTCGACTCGCGCCGGTCCCGCCCCCGATCCTCAGACCGAGTACCTTCTGTACCAGACGCTGGTCGGCGTATGGCCGATCGAGCGCAGCGGGGTCACCGGGCCCGACCTCGTGGAGCGCGTCGGCGACTACGCGGTGAAGGCCGCACGTGAGGCCGGCCGGCGCACGACCTGGACGAACGCCGACGAGGCGTTCGAGCAGGGTGTGCGGGCCTTCGTCGCAGCGGTCCTCGACACGGAGAGGTCCCCGGCCTTCGTCGAGGGGCTTGCCGCCGTCGCCGGCCGGGCGGCGGAGATAGGGATGGTGTCCGGGCTCGGGCAGACCCTCCTGCGCTGCACTTCACCCGGCGTGCCCGACACCTACCAGGGCAACGAGCTGTGGGACGACAGCCTCGTCGACCCCGACAACCGCCGACCCGTCGACTTCGCGCTGCGCAGGCGGCTCCTCGCCGCGCTCGACGGCGGCGCTGACCCGTCCGAGCTCCTGCGTGAGCGCCGGGACGGCCGGGTGAAGCTCTGGGTGCTGTCGCGGGCGCTGCGGGCCCGGCGCGAGCACCTTGCGGCTGTCGGCGCGGATGGGGCGTACGTGCCGCTGGTCGTGTCCGGCCGGTGGGCCGACCACGTCGTCGCCTACGCGCGGGTCGCACCGGACGGCGACGCCCTGCTGGTCGTGGTCCCCCGGCTTCCGGGCCACGTCATGGGTGAGGGCGGCCAGCCGCCCACCGGCGCCATTTGGGACGACACGAACGTGGAGCTCGGCGAGGACCTGCAGGCCCGGCGCTGGACGAGCTTGCTGACCGACGAGCGCCACGGTCCGAGCACGCTGCTCGCCGTCTCCTCCGCGTGCGCGACCCTACCCCTCGCCCTGCTCGCGGCCGAGCGCTAACGGCTGATCGTCTAGGGGCGACCGATCTCGCGGGTCGCGTCGGAGCGGTTGCCGAGCTTGGCCAGGCCACGGCTGATCACGTAGGCCATGACGGCCCAGGTCGCGAAGCGCCAGCCGTCGGCGCGGGGCAGCGCGTCGCCGTCGACGTAGGCGGCGAGCAAGACGAAGACGACGAGGATGACGGTCATCCAGAACTCCGTCGTCTTGATCGCCGCGCGGACGGGCCCACCGCCGCCGGGCTTGGGGATTCGGACCGTGAACTCCTCGCGGTGGCCGGTGGACGGCCGCCCGCCGGGAGCCGGCCGGTCGATGGGGTTGGTGTGGGTGTCGCTCATCTCGCCCTCCCTCGTGCCCCCGGATTGCCTATCCAGAGCGATGCTATTCCACAGAAGGGGCGCTCCTAATCGAGCTCGGTGGAGTGCGGCTTCAACCAGCCCTGCGTCACCGGACAGGGCAGCGCGCGTCTTTGAGCCCGGGTCGGGTGGACCGGAAACTACCCGGCGGCGACGCGCTGCCACAGGGCCGCGGCGGTGGGGCCGACCGTGAGGCTGCCGGTCACGGCTCCTGACCCGGAAGCCTCACCGTCGCCGTCGTAGCGGGCGTCGTCGGTGTCGAGCAGGCGGCGCCAGGTGCCGTCGGGGACCGGCAGCCTCACCGGCTCGGATCCGAGGTTCGCGGCCAGCAGGGCCGGTGCGCCGCGGGGATCCCCGCGGACGACGAGGAGCTGCTCGTCGGTGGACCGGAGCACCTCGACGAGGTCGCGCCGGCCGTTGCCGAGCGCCGGCACGGTGCGCCGCAGGTGCAGCAGGTCCGACCACAGTGCGCGCCGGGCATGCCCCGCGGGGGTAGTGGCGGCGCTCCAGTCGAGCACGCTCGCGTCCCGGGTCGCGGCGTCCTGCGGGTCCGGCACATCGGTTCCGGCGAAGGCGGCGAAGGCGGCGAACTCCTCCACGCGGCCCTTGCGGACGGCCTCGGCGAGCTCCGGCTCGGGATGGCTGGTGAAGTACTGGAACGGGCGGGTCTCGCCGTACTCCTCACCCATGAACAACATCGGCGTGGTCGGCGAGGCGCAGAGCAGGACGACGGCGACGCGCACGCGGGCGGGCTCGACGAGGGTCGTCAACCGGTCTCCCGCCGCGCGGTTGCCGACCTGGTCGTGGTTCTGCACGCAGGTCACCAGCCGGTGCCCCGGGACGTCGCCGAGGGGTGCGCCGACGGTGCGTTCGCGGTACCGGGAGTAGCGACCGTCGAACAGGAAGCCCCGCCGGTACGCGCGGGCGACGTCGGGCAGCCCCGAGTAGTCGGTGTAGTAGCCCTCGTGCTCGCCGGTGACCGCGGTGTGGATGGCGTGGTGCAGGTCGTCTGCCCACTGCCCGTGCATCCCCTGGCCGCCGGCCTCGCGTGGCCGGACGGTCGCCGGGTCGGCGCGGTCGGACTCGGCGATGAGCTGGCGTGGGCGCCCGGTGGCGACCTCGAGCGCGTCCACCGCGGCCGACAGCTCGCTCAGGATGTGGACCGCGGAGTTGTCGACGAGGCCGTGCACGGCGTCCAGGCGCAGCGCGTCGACGTGGTAGTCGGCGAGCCAGGAGAGCGCGTTGTCGACGATGAACGCGCGGACGGGGTCGCTGCCCGGACCGTCGAGGTTGAGTGCGTCCCCCCACGGGGTCGTGTAGTGACCGGTGAGGTAGGGACCGAAGTCGGGCAGGTAGTTGCCCGACGGGCCGAGGTGGTTGTAGACGACGTCGAGGACGACGGCGAGCCCGGCGGCGTGCGCCGCGTCGACGAAGCGCGCGAAGCCGGCGGGGCCGCCGTAGGGCTCGTGGACGGCGTACCACGCGACCCCGTCGTAGCCCCACCCGCGTTCGCCGTTGTAGGCGTTGACCGGCATGACCTCGACGTGGGTGACGCCGAGTTCGGCCAGCGCGGGCAGGCGGGCCTCCGCCGCCTCGAAGGTTCCCTCGGGGGCGAAGGTGCCGACGTGGAGCTCGTAGACGACCGCGGCGGACAGCGGTGGCGCACGCCAGCCGTCGTCCGTCCAAGTGAACCGGCGGGGGTCGAGGACGCGGGCCGCCTCGTGCACACCGTGCGGCAGCCAGCGGCTCGCGGGGTCGGGACGGGGCGGTCCGCCGTCGAGGCTGAAGCGGTAGGGCTGGCCGTGCGTGGCGTCCACGCGCAGGGCGAACCAGCCGTCGCCGCCGGGCTCCATCGGCGCCGTCGTGGCGTCGCGGAGCAGCGCCACGTGGTCGGCGTGCGGGGCCCACACGCGAAAGGTCGTGCTGCCGTCGTCGTGGGGCAGCGCTCCGTGTCGGGGGGCGTGGATGTCGGGCTCCTTGATGAGGGTTCTCGGGGGGGCTTACCCGGTCAGCGGTCCTCGGAACGCCGCCTGGAGGCACCGGCTAGCGGCGGCCGTGGCGTTCGCGGCGTTTGCGGAACCGGTCCGGCGGGACACCGGTCCGCACGTGCTCGGGTGTGCGGGTGGTCTCGCCGCGTGCCCATGCCACGATGGCCTCCGTCGCGTCGGTCTCCGCCGCTTGCCGCGAGGCGGCCACAAGCGCCTGGTCGCCCGGGCGCAGACGCGTGTCCCCGCGCGGCACGATGGCCCGGTGGCCACGCACGAGCGCCGTGAGCAGCATCCCGGCTGGCAGCGGCACGTCGCGCAGGCGCTTGCCGCTCACGAACAGGTCGTCGGTGATGTCCACCTCGATGAGGTCCGCGTCGACGCCCTCCAGCGGGAGCGCCTCGGCGACCGGAGCCCACACCCGTGCGCCCTCGACGAGGCCCAGCAGGCGTGCCACCGGCCCCACTGTGGCGCCCTGGACCGCCGTCGAGACCAGCACGACGAAGAAGACGATGTTGAACACCGCCGCGCCTTCGGGGTAGCCCGCGGTGAGCGCGAAGGTGGCGAGCACGATCGGCACCGCCCCCCGCAACCCCGCCCAGGCGACGAGGGCCTGTTCTCGCCAGCTGAACCGCTGGCCGAGCAGGCACAGCACGACGGCCAACGGCCGGGCGAAGACGATGAGAATGCCGGTGATGGCCAGCGCCGGCAGGACGACGGGGGGCAGCTGGGCGGGGAAGACGAGGAGGCCGAGCACGAGGAACAGCGTGATCTCGGCGAGGTTCGCGAGCCCTTCGTGGAACAGGCGGATCCCGCGCCGGTGGCGGGGTACCCGCATACCGACGATCACCCCGGCGACGTACACCGCGAGGAAGCCCGACGCGCCGATCTCCGCGGCGGCGCCATAGGTCAGGCCGGCGAGCCCGAGGGCGAGGATGGGGAAAAGGCTCTCGCCGCTGAGGTCGAGGAAGCGGAGGGCGGCGCTGCCGAGCCAGCCGCCGACGAGGCCGACAGCCAGGCCTCCGGCAAGCTGGGCACCCAAGAAAGCGGCCCACTCGAGCGTCGTGGGCTGCGCCACCCAGGCCTGGAGGACGCCGATGGTGAGGACGATCGCGACCGGGTCGTTCGTTCCCGATTCGACCTCCAGAAGCGACATGATCCGGCGCGGCAGGGGCGCCTTGCGCAAGACCGCGAAGACCGCCGCGGCGTCCGTCGATGACACGACCGCGCCGATGAGCGCGGCGGTCAGCGGCGTCGTGCCGAACACGGCCCATACTGCGGCCGCCGTCACGGCGGCGGTGATCACCACGCCGAGCGTGGCGAGGAGCAGCCCTGGCAGGGCTGCGCGCCGCAGGTCGGTCGGCTTCGTCGTCAGTCCCCCGGCGAACAGGATGACGAGGAGGGCCACGATCGCGACGTGCTGGGCGATCTGCGGCTCGTCGAGCTCGATCCAGCCGAGACCGCCGATCAGCATGCCGAGGGCGAGGAAGAGGATCAACCCCGGCACGCGGAGCCGCGCGGCGAAGCCCGCGCAGAGCACCCCGCCGACGAGCAGTGCCGCCGCGACCAGGACGCCGGGATCGGTCAGCAGGTCGGTGGCCACGCCGCGAAGGTAGCCCACGGGTGGCCGCGCAGGTCAGTGGGGCCGCAGCCAGAGCGTGGCGAGTGGGGGAACGGTGACGACCGCCGACGCGGGCATTCCGTGCCACGGCACGTCCTCGGCGAGCACCGTGCCGAGGTTGCCGACGTTGCTGCCGGCATACCGCTCAGCGTCGGTGTTCAGCACCTCGCCGAACTCGCCCACGAACGGCATGCCGAGGCGCACACCATGGCGGGGGAGCGCCGAGAAGTTCCCGACGCAGACGAGCGGGGGGACGCCCTCGCGCCCCCAGCGCACGAACGACAGCAGGTTGTCGTCCGCGTTGTTCGCGTCGATCCACGTGAAGCCGTCCGGGTCGGTGTCGCGCTGCCAGAGGGCCGGCTGCTCGCGGTAGACGGCGTTGAGGTCGCCGACGAGGCGCTGCAACCCGGCGTGATCGGCTTCGCCGAGCAGGTACCAGTCGAGCTCGCGTTCCTCCGACCACTCCCGCCACTGGCCGAACTCGCCGCCCATGAACAGCAGCTGCTTGCCGGGGTGCGCCCACATGTAGGCGTAGAGGGCGCGGAGGTTGGCGAACTTCTGCCAGCGGTCACCGGGCATCTTGTCGAGCAGACTGCGCTTGCCGTGGACCACCTCGTCGTGGGACAGGGGGAGGATGTAGCTCTCGCTCCACGCGTAGAGCAGCCCGAACGTGAGCTGGTGGTGGTGGTAGCGGCGGTGGATCGGCTCGCGGGCGAAGTAGTCGAGCGTGTCGTGCATCCAGCCCATGTTCCACTTGAAGCCGAATCCGAGCCCGCCGAGGTGGACCGGACGCGACACGCCCGGCCATGCGGTCGACTCCTCGGCGATCATGAGCACGTCGGGGTTGCGCCCGTACACGACGCGGTTGAGCTCGGAGAGGAAGCTCACGGCTTCGAGGTTCTCCCGGCCGCCGTAGGCGTTCGGCACCCACTGCCCCTCCTCGCGGGAGTAGTCGAGGTAGAGCATCGACGCCACCGCGTCGACGCGCAGGCCGTCGACGTGGAGGTCCTCGAGCCAGAACAGAGCGTTGGCGATGAGGAAGTTGCGCACCTCGTTGCGCCCGAAGTTGAACACGAGCGTGCCCCAGTCGGGGTGCTCGCCCTGGCGGGGGTCGGCGTGCTCGTACAGGGCGGTGCCGTCGAAGCGCGCGAGCGCCCACTCGTCCTTCGGGAAGTGGGCGGGGACCCAGTCGACGATCACTCCGATGCCGCGCTGGTGCAGGTGATCGACGAGGTAGCGGAAGTCGTCGGGGTCGCCGAAGCGGGCCGTGGGAGCGAAGTAGCCGGTGACCTGGTAGCCCCAGGAGCCACCGAAGGGGTGCTCGGCCACGGGGAGCAGCTCCACGTGGGTGAAGCCGAGCTCGGTCACGTGGTCGGCGAGCGCCGGCCCCATCTCGCGGTAGCTCATCGGCTGCGCGTTGTTCCTGCGCCACGACCCGAGGTGGACCTCGTAGATCGACACCGGGCTCTCCGACGCCCGGTGCTCCCGCCGCGTCGTGAACCACTCCGCGTCACCCCACTCGTAGGTCGAGCGGTGCACACGGCTGGCGGTGCCGGGGGGGACGTCCGTGGCGAACGCGTAGGGATCGGCCCGGGTCACCAGGTCCCCCTGCGCCGTGACGATCTCGTACTTGTAGTAGGCGCCGGGGCCGACCTCCGGCACGAACAGCTCCCAGATGCCCGAGGAGCCGAGCTGGCGGAGAGGGTGGAGCCGGCCGTCCCAGCTGTTGAAGTCCCCGACGACCCGGACGCTCTGGGCCGCCGGAGCCCAGACCGCGAACGACGTGCCCGCCACGCCGTCGACCTCACCGACGTGCGCGCCCATGCGCCGCCACAGCTCCTCGTGGCGGCCCTCCCCGGCGAGATGGAGGTCGACCTCGCCGATCGTGGGCCAGAAGGCGTAGGGGTCGTACATGTCGTACGTCTGCCCGCCCGGATACGTCACCCGCAGCCTGTACGGCCCCTTGGGCGGCTCGGCCAGGAGCGCCTCGAAGAAGCCGGCGTCGTCCCGGCGTTCCGCCTCGACCGGGTCGACGCCCTCGACGTGCACCTCGACTCGTTCCGCGTCGGGACGCCACACGCGGACGGCGGCACCCTCGTCCACATCGTGGATGCCGAGCACACGGTGCGGGTCGCGGTGGGTGCCGGCGACGACCGCCTCGACGTCGGCGGGGTCGGCGTGCCAGTCGGTGGGGGTACGCGACGCGCGGGCTTGTGCCATAGCAAGACTCCTACCCGCTGACGGCCGGTCCAGCACACGCAGGATGCCCCCCACGGGGATCGCCACCCACGTCGGACGGTTGGCGAGCTCGTAGCCCAGCTCGTAGACCGCCTTGTCGAGCTCGAAGGCGGCGAGCTGCGCCCGGAGCGAGGACTCCGGGGGCAGCAGTCGCTGGTGGTCGACGGTGGCGAGGTAGCCGGTGAGGAACTGCTCGCGGGCCGCGTCGCGCCATGCTGCCGCCTGCGGTGCGAGCGGCTCGGCGACGCCGGCCGCGGCGGCGGCGTAGTCGAAGGAGCGCAGCATTCCGGCCACGTCGCGCAGGGGCGCGCTCGGAGCGCGCCGCTCCGCGAGCGAGCGGACCGGCTCCCCCTCGAAGTCGAGGATCTTCCAGCCGCCGGCGGGGTCGCGGAGGACCTGGCCGAGGTGCAGGTCGCCGTGGATGCGCACGGCCGCCCCGGCGGCGGTTGCCGGCCCGAGGTCGCCGAGGCGGTGCAGGAGCTCCTCGCGGCGCTCCAGCACGGGCGCCGTGGCCCCCGGGGCGAGGCGGGCGGCCGTGGCGAGCACGTCCTCGGCCTGCCGGCGCATCGTCGCGGTCCACGCGGCGGCGTCCCCGGCGGAGCGGCCGGCCCCGAAGGCGTCGGCCAGGGCGCCGTGCATACCGGCGATCGCGGCACCGAGGTCGGTGAGCGTCGGCAGGAACAACGAGGTGGACGGGTCGGCGCGGCGCGCCACGTCGGTGACCGCGAGGTCCCATCCCTCCTGGCCGCCGGCCACGAAGTCGGACAGCACACCGAGCGCCGTGCTCCCGCCGGGACCGACGAGCTCGATTGCGCCGTGCTGGCGGGGCACGGCGGTGAAACCCCGCTCGGTGAGGGCGCGCGTCACCTCCACGTCGGGGTTCACGCCAAGCTCGACCCGCCGGAAGATCTTCAGGATGTACCCCGTGCCGAACACGACGGAGGTGTTCGACTGCTCCGCCGCCATCCGGCGGGGCGCGCCGAGCGTGAGCCGGGTGCGGTCGACGGGGCGACCGACGATGGTGGCACCGGCGTCGGTCGGGTGCTCGGCCGCGGACACCGCGAGCTCCCCGAGCAGCGCCGCGGCCGGGGGCACCGCCGTGGCGTCGGCCAGCCCGGTGCCGTCCAGGACGAGGTGCTCGGGGGTGTCGGGGAGGGGTTCGGCGAGCGGGACGTGATAGCGCTCGACGTGCTCGTCGCCGAAGTGCACGTCGACGAGCACGTCGAGCATCTGCGTTCCCTCACGTTCGAGCACGGCCGCGTCGGCGAGCCCGACGGTCCGCAGGACGCGGGCCTTGCCTGCGAACCACCGCTGGACCGGCAGCCACGCCGCGAGCGCGGCGGCCAGCCCCTCGGCCTCGGCAGGCGTCACGAGCCCGGCTCCTCCACGAGCTGGAACCAGTAGAAGCCGTGCGGGCCGAGGGTGAGGAGGTAGGGCAGGTCACCGATGGGCGGGAAGTGGGTACCCCCGAGCAGCTCCACCGGCACACGACCGTTGAAGCGCGACAGGTCGAGCTCGACGGGCTGGGCGGTGGCGGACAGGTTCGCCACGACGAGGATGGTGTCGTCTCCGGACTCCCGGAGGAAGCCGAGCACCTTGTCGTTGGAGGACTTCAAGGTCGTGAACAGGCCGACGCCGAAGACGGGGTGCTGCTTGCGGACGTTCACGAGGTTGCGGACCCAGTGCAGCAGCGAGTTCGGGTGGCGCTGCTGCGCCTCGACGTTCACCGCGGGGTAGCCGTACACGGGGTCGAGCACCGGTGGGGCGTAGAGGGCCGCGAAGTCCGCGCGGGAGAAGCCGGCGTTGCGGTCGGGGTTCCACTGCATGGGCGTGCGCACGCCGTCGCGGTCGCCGAGATAGATGTTGTCGCCCATCCCGATCTCGTCGCCGTAGTACATGATCGGACTGCCCGGCAGGCTGAACAGCAGCGCGTGGAACAGCTCGATGGGACGCCGGCCGTTGTCGAGGAGGGGAGCGAGCCGGCGGCGGATCCCGACGTTCATCTTCATCCGGGGGTCGCGGGCGTACTCGCTGTACATGTAGTCCCGCTCCTCGTCGGTGACCATCTCGAGCGTGAGCTCGTCGTGGTTGCGCAGGAAGATCCCCCACTGGCAGTTCTCGGGGATCTCCGGGGTGGACTCCATGATCTCGACGATCGGCCTGGCCTCCTCCCGGCGCAGGGCCATGAACATGCGCGGCATGACGGGGAAGTGGAACGCCATGTGGCACTCGTCGCCGTCACCGAAGTAGTCGACGACGTCCGCGGGCCACTGGTTCGCCTCGGCGAGCAGGACCCGGTCCTCGTACTCGGCGTCGACGACCTTGCGCAGGCGCTTGAGATAGGCGTGGGTCTCCGGCAGGTTCTCGCAGTTCGTCCCCTCGCGCTCGAACAGGTAGGGCACGGCGTCGAGTCGCAGGCCGTCGAAGCCCAGCCGCAGCCAGAACCGCACGACGTCGAGCATCGCCTCCTGCACGTCGGGGTTGTCGTAGTTGAGGTCGGGCTGGTGGCTGAAGAAGCGGTGCCAGTAGTACGCGCCGGCTTCGTGGTCCCACGTCCAGTTCGAGTGCTCCGTGTCCACGAAGATGATGCGCGCGTCGCGGTAGCGCTCATCGGTGTCGCTCCACACGTACCAGTCGCGCTTGTCCGACCCCGGCTGGCGCGACTCCTGGAACCACTGGTGCTGGTCGCTCGTGTGGTTCATCACCATGTCGGCGATGACGCGGATTCCGCGGGAGTGAGCGGACTCGAGCAGCTCGCGGACGTCGTCGACCGTGCCGTACTCGGGCAGCACGGCGTAGAAGTCAGCGATGTCGTAGCCTCCGTCGCGGAGAGGGGAGTCGTAGAACGGCAGGAGCCAGATGCAGTCGATCCCGAGCCACTCGATGTAGTCGAGGCGCTCGATGAGACCGCGGATGTCCCCGGTGCCGTCGTGGTTCGAGTCGTTGAAGCCACGGATGAGCGCCTCGTAGAAGAGCGCGGTCTTGTACCAGAGCGGATCTGGTTGCACGGTCACCCTGTGATCCTCGCCTGACTCAGAGCGGACGCAGCCGCAGGACGTGGGCGGACTCGACGGTCGGGTCGAGCTGCACGAAGTTGTCGGGGCCGTGCCAGATGTAGGCCGTGTCGGTCATGAGGTCGTGAGCCTCGAACGGCCCGGCGTGCTCGAGCCCGAGCTGCCAGAGGTCGAGCCAGGTCCAGCCGGCCTGGGTGTTGTGCGGGTCGAGGTTCACCACGACGAGCACCGCTCCCTGACGCTCGTCCTCCACCTTCGAGAAGCACAGCAGGGCGTCGTTGTCGATGTGGTGGAACCAGATGTTGCGGAGCTCGGCGAACGCGGGGTGCGCTCGGCGTATGCGGTTGACCCTCGCGATGTAGGGCGCCAGGGAGTCGGCGCGGTCCCAGTCGCGCGGGCGGAAGCGGTACTTCTCCGACTCGAAGTACTCCTCGCTGCCCGGCTCGAGCGGCTCAGCCTCGCAGAGCTCGTAACCCGAGTAGATCCCGTACGCAGGGGACAGCAGCGCGGCGAGCACGAGGCGGAGCTTGAAGGCGGCGCGGCCACCGGTCTGGAGGAACTCGGTGAGGATGTCGGGCGTGTTCGGCCAGAAGTTCGGGCGGTAGTAGTCGGCCATGTCGGTGTGGGCGAGCTCGCTCACGTAGGTGGTGAGCTCGTGCTTGGTGTTGCGCCACGCGAAGTAGGTGTAGCTCTGGCTGAACCCGAGCTTCGCGAGCGTCTGCATCATCTTCGGGCGGGTGAACGCCTCCGCGAGGAACAGGACCTCGGGATGCTCGGCGTGGATCTCCGCGATGACCCACTCCCAGAATCGCAGGGACTTCGTGTGGGGGTTGTCGACGCGGAAGATGCGCACGCCATGCGCGATCCAGTGGTCGAGCACGCGCTTGAGCTCGGCCCACAGCGCTTCCCAGTCCTGCGTGTCGAAGTTGATCGGGTAGATGTCCTGGTACTTCTTGGGCGGGTTCTCGGCGTACTGGATCGTCCCGTCCGGCCGGTGCTTGAACCACTCGGGATGCTCGGTCACCCATGGGTGGTCCGGTGAGCACTGGATGGCGTAGTCGAGGGCGATCTCGAGGCCGTGGCCGTCAGCCTCGGCCACGAAGGCGTCGAAGTCCTCGATCGTGCCCAGGTCGGGGTGGACGGCGTCGTGGCCGCCATCGGGGCTGCCGATCGCCCAGGGGACTCCGGGGTCGTCGGGGCCGGGCCGCAGGTCGTGGGGCCCGCCGCGTCCCTTGCGGTTCGTGCGGCCGATCGGGTGGATCGGCGGGAGGTAGACGACGTCGAAGCCCATCCCGTCGATGGCCGGGAGGCGCTTGGCCGCCTCGGCGAACGTGCCGCTGCGCTTCTCCGTGGCCCCTTCTGACCGGGGGAACATCTCGTACCAGGCACCGAACCTCGCAGCCGGGCGGTCCACCCACACGCTGAGCTCCGGTTTGCTCATGGAGGCGTCGAGGCGCTCGGGATGGCGTTCGAGCAGGGCGAGCAGGTCGGCGTCGCCCGCACGGGTCACGCGCTCGACGAGGCTGCGGCCGCTGCGCAGCACCGCGACGGTCTCGTCGAGCAGTTCCGCGAGCGCCTTCGACACCTTCGCCCGGCGGCGCTCGAGCAGCTGCGCGCCCTCCTCCATGTCGGCGTCGAGGTCGGTCTGGCCTGCCGCGTGCTTCTTCCTGACCCCGTCCAGCCAGGTCGCGTAGTAGTCCGTCCACCCCATCACCTGGTAGCGCCAGGTGCCCATGCGATCCACGGGGAAGCGGCCGTACCAGCGGTCGTTCGTGTCGAGGCGCGCGGGTGCCTCACGCCAGCGGACGTCGTCGGGTCCGCGGTAGCGCACCGCGACGGCGATCTTCTCGTGGCCTTCGCGGAAGACGTCCGCGCCGACGACGACCTTGTCGCCGACCACCGCCTTCGCGGGGTACCGCCCGCAGTCCACCGACGGACTGACGTGCTGGATCTCGACACGCCCTTTCACCAGCCGCCCCCTTCGTGGCTCGCCAACCCCTGGGTCCTACCCGGGTGTGCAGACCCTATACGTGGAGGGGCGGAGGCCGCCCGGACGCGGCCGGTTCAGGCGGCCGGCGGAATCGGCCTCGACGGGCTCGTTCTGCCCGTGCTGAGCGCGGCGGTGAGGACGCGGATGCGCCCCCGAGCCGCGAGAACGTCGACGTCGTTGACGGCGAGGCCGAGGCGCTCGGCGATCTCGGCGGGGGGAAGCCCGGCTGCGACGAGGCGCAGGACGTCCTTGCTCGAGCTCTCGGGGACGACGGCGAGGAGCTCCTCCACCGCCTCCCATGCGACCACGAGGTCTGCGGGGTCCTCCGTGCGCGGGTGGTGCATCCCCCAAGGGTAGGGCCCCTCGGGCGCCTGCGTCGAGTGGCGCTGGTCCGCCCGGTCGGGACGGCGTCGCAGGGCGACGGGGTGGCCCTGGCGGGATTCGACGTTCGCGGCCGGCGGTACAGTGCAGGCTTCCCCGTTCCCTGGTGAAAGAACGACGCACGGTGATCAAAGCACTCCGCACCTTCCGGGTGCGCCCGTCGTTGCCCGCCGAGCTCGAGCCGCTCGGGGTGCTCGCGAGCAACCTGCGGTGGGCCTGGCATCCGCCCACGCAGGAGATGTTCCGCTGGGCCGACGCGAACGTCTGGGAGGCGGTCGGCGGCAACCCCGTCGAGCTGCTCGGCCGGCTGTCGCCCAAGCGGCTCGCGGGCCTTGCCGGCGATGCGGCGTTCGTCTCCCGCGTCGCGGAGCTGCACGCCGACCTCCGGCGGTACATCACCCAGCCGCGATGGGCGCAGTCACAGCCGACGCCGCCGCCCCGCATCGCCTACTTCTCGCCGGAGTTCGGTCTGTCGCACGCCATGCAGACGTACTCGGGTGGCCTCGGCGTCCTCGCCGGGGACCACCTGAAGGCAGCGAGCGACCTGGGACTCGACCTCGTCGCCGTGGGGCTGCTCTACCGCCACGGCTACTTCCGCCAGCATCTCGACGCCGACGGCTGGCAGCAGGAGCGCTACCCCGACCTGAACCCCTACCGCCTGCCGCTGCGCCGGCTCGAACGGGGAGAGGAGCCGGCGGTGGTCGAGGTGGAGCTCGGCGCCAACACCGTCGCCTGCCAGGTGTGGCTGGCGGACGTCGGACGGGTGCGCCTGCTGCTGCTCGACACCGACCTGCCCACGAACGCCCCCCACGACCGCACGGTCACCGACAAGCTCTACGGCGGCGACGTCGAGCACCGCCTGCGCCAGGAGATCGTCCTCGGGATCGGCGGCGTGCGGGCGCTCGACCTCGCCCGTTCGCTCGGTGAGGCGGCCGAGCCGCCCGAGGTGTTCCACTCCAACGAGGGGCACGCGGGGTTCCTCCAGCTCGAACGGATCCGTCGCCTCGTCACCGACGGGGGCCTCGCCTTCGACGAGGCCCTCGAGAGCGCCCGCGCGTCCGTGCTCTTCACCACCCACACCCCGGTCCCGGCCGGCATCGACGTCTTCCCCCGCGGGCTCATGGAGCGCTACTTCTCGTGGCTGGCCGCGGACTGTGGCATCGACATGGACCGGTTCATGGCCGTCGGTCAGATCGAGGGCACCCCGCCGTACTACGACTTCAACATGGCGATGATGGGCCTGCGGCTGTCCGCGCGCGCCAACGGCGTATCCGAGCTGCACGGCCGCGTCTCCCGGAGCATGTTCGGGCCACTGTGGCCGGGCATCGGCGAGGACGAGGTTCCCATCACGTCGGTCACGAACGGCGTGCACGCTGCGACCTGGGTCGGCCCTGAGATGACGGCGGTCTACGACCGCTACCTCGCGCCCGACTGGGCGCACAACCCCGACGCGTGGGAGCGGGTCACGGAGGTCGGTGACGACGTGCTGTGGCGTGCCCGCGGGCGCGCGCGCGAGCGCTTCGTCCAGCGGGTGCGCGGCTGGGTGCGTGAGCAGGCCGAGCGACGGGGGGAGGCGCCCTCGTCCGTCGCGTGGGCGGCGCAGGTGTTCGACCCCGACGCGCTGACGATCGGGTTCGCCCGGCGGTTCGCCGAGTACAAGCGGGGCACGCTGCTGCTCCGCCAGCCCGACCGCCTCCGTGCCCTGCTCACCGCCACCGACCGTCCGGTGCAGATCGTGTTCGCCGGAAAGGCGCACCCCCGCGACGACCTCGGCAAGGACATCATCCGCCAGCTCGTCCATTTCTCCGCCGACGAGGAGCTGCGTGGCCGCATCGTCTTCGTCGAGGACTACGACATGGACGTGGCGAGCGTCCTCTACCAGGGCGTCGACCTGTGGCTCAACAACCCGCGCCGGCCCCACGAGGCCTGTGGGACGTCGGGGGAGAAGGCGGTGCTGAACGGCGCACTGCACTGCTCGACGCTCGACGGCTGGTGGGACGAGATGTACGACGGTGAGAACGGCTTCGCCATCGGTGCCGCCGCGAGCCACCACGACACGAACCAGCAGGACGCCGCCGATGCGCAGGCCCTGTTCGACCTGCTCGAGCGGACGGTCGTGCCGGCCTTCTACGACCGGGCCGAGGGCCCGCTGCCACGGCGTTGGCTCGCCCGGGTCCGCCGGTCGCTCGCGACCCTCGGGCCGCGGGTCCTCGCGACGCGCATGGTCACCGAGTACACCAACGACCTCTACATCCCCATCGCCGAGCGGGCCCGCCGCCTGACGGCCGACGACCACAAGCGCGCCCGCCAGCTTGCGGCGTGGCGCTCGCACGTCGCGCGCGCGTGGCCCTCCGTCGGTGTCCGGGCGGTCGAGGGCGACCAGGGCACCGCCGGCATCGGCGACCGGCGCGAGGTGTCGGTGCTGGTGGCCCTCGGTGAGCTCACCCCCGACGACGTCCAGGTCGAGCTGCTGCACGGCCCGGTGCGGGCCGACGGAGGGCTGAAGCATCCGACCATCACGGCGATGCTCGCCGAGGGTGAGGCCGGCGGCGGCCTTCATCGCTACGGGGGCGCCTTCACGTGCAGGGTGTCGGGAGAGTACGGCTTCACCGTCCGGGTCGTGCCCGCCCACGACGACCTCATGACGTGGGCGTCCACCGGGCTCGTCGCGTGGGCGGGTGACGACAGCCCGTGACCTTCGGGCACTTCGGCGCCACACCGTGGTGGCGGTCGTCGGTGGGCTACGAGGTCTACCTGCGCTCCTTCGCCGACGCCGACGGGGACGGGGTCGGGGACCTCCGCGGGCTGCTCGGGCGGCTCGACCATCTCGCCTGGCTCGGCGTCGACGTCGTCTGGGTCACGCCCTTCTACCCGTCCCCCATGCGCGACCACGGCTACGACGTCGCCGACTACCGCGACGTCGAACCGGTCTTCGGCACCCTCGCCGACGTCGACGCGCTCGTGGCCCGCTGCCACGACCTCGGCATGCGCCTCGTCATCGACCTCGTGCCGAACCACACCTCCTCCGACCACGAGTGGTTCCGGCAGGCGCGGTCGAGCCGTGACAACCCCTACCGCGACTACTACGTCTGGCGGGACCCCGCGCCGGACGGCGGTCCTCCCAACAACTGGATCAGCAACTTCGGTGGTCCGGCGTGGACCCTCGACGAGGCGACCGGCCAGTACTGGCTCCACCTGTTCCTGCCCGACCAACCCGACCTCAACTGGGACAACCCCGCCGTCGCGGAGGAGTTCGACGGGATCCTGCGCTTCTGGCTCGAACGGGGGGTGGACGGATTCCGCATCGACGTGGCGCACGCGCTCGTGAAGCATCCCGAGCTGCTTGACAACCCCCCGGCGGCCGAGGGGTTGGGCCACGCGCTCGTCGAGGACGCGGCGACGCTCGAGCGGGTGCACGACGTCGACCAGCCCGGCGTGCTCGACGTCTACCGCCGGTGGCGCAAGGTCGTCGAGCCCTACGGCGGACTCCTGCTCGGCGAGGTGTACCTGCTCGACATCGACCGGCTCGCCCGCTACGTGCGCCACCAGGACGGGCTGCACCTGTCGTTCTGGTTCAAGCCGCTCTACCTCGACTGGGATCCCGCGGCGATCCGCGACGTGCTCGAGCACGCCGCCGCGGCGGCGCCCGGCCACCTCGCGTGGGTCCAGTCGAGCCACGACCGCGCCCGTGCGGTGACCCGGTTCGGTGGGGGCGCTGTCGGCCGTGCCCGCGCCCTCGTCTTCGCGACCCTGCTCACGGGGTTGCCGGGGGTGCCGTTCGTCTACCAGGGAGAAGAGCTCGGGCTCGAGGACGGCGAGATCGGGCCCGAGCACGCGCAGGACCCGGTCGCCCTGCGCGGGGGCCCGAACGCGAAGAGCCGTGACGGGTGCCGGACGCCGATGCCGTGGGAGCCGGGACCCGGCTACGGGTTCACGACCGCGCGACGGCCCTGGCTGCCCTTCGGCGACCGGACCGACGCCGACACCGTCGCGGTCCAGCGCGCCGACCCCGACGCGATGCTGCACCGCTACCGGACGCTCGTGCACCTGCGACGCTCGCGCACCGACCTCCACGACCGGCCCGTCGAGTGGCTCTTCGAGCGGGGACCGGTGGTCGCCTACCGTCGCGGCGACACCCTCGTCGCCGCCAACTGCGGCGACCGTCCCCACCGGACGGCGCTTCCGGAGGGGACCTGGGAGGCGGTGTTCGCCACAGACCGGCGCGGCGAGGGCCGCACGGTCGACACGGAGCTCGCCCTCGGCCCGCACGAGGCGATGGTCCTCGTCCCACGGGAGCCCGGGTCGCGCGGCGGGTAGGTTGTGCGCACCGAGAACGAGCAGGAGACGACCGCACGATGTCCGACGACAGCGCACGGCTGCTACCGGAGGAGGAGATCCTCACCTTCGACGACTACCTCGCGGCCGGCGGGGGTGAGGGGCTGCGCAACGCGCTCGAGCTGTCGCCGGAGGAGGTCGCTCAGCGGGTCCTCGACTCGGGCCTGCGCGGGCGGGGAGGGGCGGGGTTCCCGAC